>CADDZP010000080.1 GCA_902812475.1 Actinomycetota bacterium
GGCGGCGGCAGCGCCGGCGAAGGCCCTCGATCGCCGGGATGCGCAGCTGCTCGTCCTGCCAGCGCTGGTGGGCGAGGCGGATGGCGTCCGGGAGATGGGCGACCTGCCGCCGGTTCAACGGGGGGAGCTTCCGGCGCACGGCGAGCGTGGCCTCGTCGTGCAGCTGCCCCAGGTCGAACTGGCACACCCGCCCGAGCGCCCGCATGAACGGCGAGTGCCTGCCGCCTTTCATCCCGAGGCCCAGGGCGCCGGCCGTCTCGGGCAACGACATGGTGAAGCCCGCCGGGTGCGCCTCGAGGCCGGCGGCCATGCGCCGCATGAGCCACGTGGTCGACGGACCGAGGATCCCCAGCCAGAACTCCTCGACGTAGTGCGACCGAGGATCGTGTCCGACGGTGTCGATCACGGCGTCGGGCCAGGGGCGGATCTCCAGCACGTCGGTATTCACGGTGCGTCTCCCGGTCTGTCTACGGTTGTCTATGCTTATCTAGCTCCGAAGTTGGTGAGACGTCAAGGGGTAGCCTCGCCGGGCGTGGACGAGCCGAGCGCGACCGATCGGGCCCGGGCGCTGCTGCAGCAGGCCGAGCGGATCACGGTCCTGACGGGCGCCGGGATCTCCACCGACTCGGGGATCCCCGACTTTCGAGGTCCCAACGGGGTCTGGACCAAGAACCCCGAGGCGGAGAAGACGGCGACGCTCTCCTACTACCTGTCCGACCCCGAGGTCCGGAAGCGCTCGTGGCGCAATCGGCTCGAGCATCCGGGCTGGTCGGCGTCGCCCAATCCCGGCCACTACGCCCTTGTCGAACTCGAACGGCAGGGCAAGCTGCACACGCTGGTCACCCAGAACGTGGACGAGCTCCACCAGCGGGCTGGGACCGACCCGGCGCTGGTCGTCGAGATCCACGGGACCATGCGCCAGGTCGAGTGCCTCTCTTGCGGCGAGCGGGCGCCGATGGAGCGGGCGCTCGAACGGGTGCGAGCGGGCGAGGAGGATCCTCCCTGCCGCACGTGCGGAGGCATCCTCAAGTCGGCCACGATCTCCTTCGGCCAGAACCTCGTCGCCGACGACCTCATGCGCGCTCAGCTCGCGGCTGAGCAGTGCGATCTGCTGCTCGCGGTCGGGTCCAGTCTTGGCGTCTACCCGGCGGCCGGGATGGTGCCGATCGCCAAGGAGGCGGGCGCGGCGTTGGTGATCGTCAACGGCGAGCCCACGCCGTTCGACATCATCGCCGACGCCGTCGTGCGCGGTTCGATCAGCGCGGTGCTTCCGGCGCTCGTCGCCCGTTAGACCTTGACGAAGACGCGGCGACGGTAGAGCGCGCCGGCCAGGGCCCAGGTCACCGCCGCCAGTGTGAGCGAGAACAGCAGTGAGCCGAGGATCTCGCCGGCGAAGGGCGCGAGGACGTGGCCGTACAGCCACGGCTTCAGGTGGGTGCTGTCGAACAGATAGGCCAGCTCCTCGGACGCCACGTAGACGAGGATGGCGTTCAGCCCCAGGACCTCCAAGGGGCGTCCGAGGGCTTTGAAGCCTCGGACCTCGACGACCTCGTACGTCAGCGCCAGGAGGAGCAGGGCGCAGCCGCCGGTGAACAGGACGTAGGAGCTCGTCCACAGCTTCTTGTTGAGCGGGAACAGTGGCGCCCACGCCGCGCCGGCGACAGCGAGGCCGAAGCCGGCGGTGGCGAGGCGCTTGGTGACGTGTGTGCCGATCCCCTGAGTGCGCACCCAGTCACCCGCCCAGAACCCGATGAGGGCGGTGACGATGGCGGGCAGCGTGCTGAGCAGACCTTCGGGGTCGTAGGGGCCGTTGCCGTAGACGTGCTTGGCGCCGAGCAGGGCCCGGTCGATCCAGCCGGCCAAGTTGCCGTCGGGCGTCAGCACGCCGGCGCCGTGGCCGGGCACGGGGACGAGGGTCATGACGGCGAAGTAGCCGACGAGCAGGGCGGCGCCCGTCGCCAGTTGGCGCCGCTTCGGCAGATACAGGACGAGCAGCGCCGTCGCCAGGTACACGAGGGCGATGCGCTGGAGGACGCCCATGATGTGGACGTCGGCGGGGTCGAAGTGGGGGAAGGCGTTGAGGAAGAAGCCGAGGCCGAAGAGGAGGGCGCTGCGGCGGAGGACCTTGATGAGGGAGGGGCGCCGCTTGGCGAAGGAGATCGCCATCGAGACGCCCATGATCACGAGGAAGAACGGGAAGACCAGGTCGGCGACGGTGATCCCGTTCCAGTGGGCGTGGCCGAGGGTGGGCAGGACGTGGCTGCCGTCACCCTGGTTGTTGACGACGATCATCCCCAGGATCGTCAGGCCCCGGAGGACGTCGAGCGAGGTCAGCCGCGGCCGGTCCACGCTCACGGTGTACCCAGGCTTTGTCAGGGAATTCCGACCGGCTGAGTAAAGTTTTATGAACTATGGCGAGCTTCCGTGAACTGCTCAAGGAGACCAAGTCCCAGATTCGGGAGGTCGACACCGCGGGGGCGGCCGAGGCCATCGGACGGCCGGGCACGGTGGTGTTGGATGTCCGGGAGCCAGACGAGTACGAGCAGGGTGCCATCCCCGGCGCCTTGCACCTGCCGCGGGGACATCTCGAATCCAAGATCGAAGGCCAGGTTCCCGACCGGTCGACGCCGATCGTCATCCACTGCGCTTCTGGGGTCCGCTCGGCCTTCGCGGCCAAGACCCTCCAGGAGCTCGGCTACAGCGATGTCGTCTCGATGTCGGGCGGGTTCAACAAGTGGAAGGACGAGGGCCGGCCCTGGGCTGCGCCGCGGACGCTGTCCGCCGACCAGCGCAACCGCTACCAGCGCCACCTGCTGCTGCCTGAGGTGGGCGAGAAGGGCCAGCAGAAGCTGCTGGATTCACGCGTGCTGCTGCTGGGTGCCGGCGGCCTGGGTTCCCCCGCCGCGTTGTACTTGGCCGCCGCTGGAGTCGGCACCGTGGGGATCATCGACATGGATGTCGTCGACGACTCCAACCTGCAGCGCCAGATCCTGCACAACCTCGACCGGGTGGGCGAGCGCAAGGTCGACTCGGCCAAGAAGACGCTGACCGCTTTGAACCCCGACGTGGACGTTGTGACCTACGACGTCCGTCTGGGCGCCGACAACATCCTTGACATCATCGATGGCTACGACGTCATCGTCGACGGCACCGACAACTTCCCGACGCGTTACCTGGTGAACGACGCTTCGCTGGTGAAGCGCATCCCGGTCGTGCACGGGTCGATCTTCCGGTTCGAGGGCCAGGCCACGGTGTTCGCCCCGTACGTCGGGCCCTGCTACCGGTGCATGATCCCCGAACCGCCCCCGGCCGAGCTGGCGCCGTCGTGCGCCGAGGCCGGGGTCCTCGGCGTGCTCCCCGGGATCATCGGGTCCATCCAGGCCATGGAGGCCATCAAGCTGTTGCTCGACCTCGGCGACCCCCTGATCGGGCGGTTGCTCGCCTACGACGCCCTGGAGGAGTCGTTCCGCACCTTCAAGGTCAACCGCGACCCCGACTGCCCCGCCTGCGGCGACAACGCCGGCGACATCGTCATCGCCGAATACGACGAGCTCTGCATGCCCCACCCGAGGGAAGCCCCCGTCTCGGCCTGATCCCACCCTTCTGGCGGTCCTGGACATCGCTATACGCCGTCCACGACCGCCAGAATGCTTCCACGGCGCCGGTGTCCCCTTCTGGCGGTCCTGGACATCGCTATACGCCGTCCACGACCGCCAGAACGCTTGGCGACGAAACTGTCACACCCGCATGGCGATACTGCCGGCCATGGATGCACGACGGTTGGACAGAGCGATCCGCAAGATCGCGGCCTCGCAGTACGGCGCGTTCAGCGCCGGACAGGCGGTCACGGCGGGCGCGACACGCGCTGCGCTCCAGCAGCGCCTGCGTAGACGCGACATCGAGGTCGTCGCCGATGGGGTGTACGTGCTTCCGGGCGCCCCGAGGTGCTGGCGCCAAAAGCTCTGGATCGCACTACTCGAGGGTGGGGAGGGTTGTGTGATCGGCGGCCGGGCGGCGCCCGCGGTGTGGCGAATACCGGGCTATCCGGAGAAGCCAGTCGACGTCCTTGCGCTGCACGGCCGAAAGAACCATCGCCTCACGGCCGGCAAGCTTTACGAGACTCGCTCGTTGCCGCGGCATCACATTCGGCGAGTCGACGGGATCCCGGTGCCGTGCATCGAGCGCGTGCTGTTCGCACTCGCGGGGCTGGAGTCTTTCAAGAAGGCTGAGCGTGCCACCGACAATGCGCTGACGGCGCGGCTGACGACCGCCGAACGGCTCTGGAGGATGTGGGGCGAACTCGCAGGGCGCGGGCGGCCGGGCACTCGAGCGATGCGGGCGATCTTGGAAGTGCGCGGACCGGGCTATGTGGCGCCGGCCAGTGAGTTGGAGGCGCGCTTTCGCGACCTGCTCCGCGACAACGGGCTCGAGCAGCCGGAGCGGCAGGTGAACCTCGGCGGCGAGGGCTGGATCGGCCGGGTCGACTGCTACTTCCGGCCGCGGATCATTGTCGAGCTCGACGGCCGCGTCGGACACGTGGGCGAGCTGGACCGCGCCAAGGACCGCCGCCGCGTCAACGAGCTGGCGGCCGCGGGATTCGTCGTCCTCCAGTTCACGTGGACCGACCTGGTGACGCGCCCGCAATGGGTCTTGTCCGTCCTTGTCGGGGCGCTCCCCGCTGCTGCATGAGCCATTTGGCGGTCCTGGACATGGCTATACGCCGTCCAGGACCGCCAGAATGGGGGGGTGGCTCAGGATGATTACCGCACCACCGATTCCGGCATCGAGATAAAGCCCGTCTACACGGAGGAGGACCTGCACGGCTGGCAGCCTGACACCCAGCTCGGGCTGCCGGGGAATCCGCCGTACACGCGGGGCGTGTACCCGAAGATGTACCGGGGGCGGCCGTGGACGATGCGGCAGTACGCCGGGTTCGGGACGGCCGAGGAGACCAACCAGCGGTTCAAGTTCCTCCTTCAAGCCGGCCAGACGGGGCTGAGCTGCGCCTTCGACCTGCCGACGCAGATGGGCTACGACTCCGACCACCCGCGGGCCGAGGGCGAGGTCGGCAAGGTCGGCGTGGCCATCGACTCCATCGACGACATGCACCGCCTGCTCGACGGCATCCCTCTCGACCAGGTCACCACGTCGATGACCATCAACGCCACGGCGAGCATCCTGCTCCTGCTCTACCAGCTGGTGGCCGAGGACCAAGGCGTCGCCGCCAACAAGCTCGGCGGCACCATCCAGAACGATCTGCTCAAGGAGTACGTCGCCCGGGGCACCTACATCTATCCGCCCCGGGCCTCGATGCGGATCATCACCGACGTCTTCGCCTACTGCAAAGAGCACCTGCCGCAGTGGAACACGATCTCCATCTCCGGCTACCACATCCGTGAGGCCGGCTCGACGGCCGTGCAGGAGATCGCCTTCACCCTTGCGAACGGCATCGCCTACGTCCAGGCCGCCGTCGACGCCGGCCTCGACGTCGACGAGTTCGCTCCGCGCCTGAGCTTCTTCTGGAACGGTCACAACAACTTCTTCGAAGAGGTCGCGAAGTTCCGGGCGTCCAGGCGCATGTGGTACCGGATCATGACCGACCGGTTCAAGGCGCGAGAAGAGAAGTCCAAGCTCCTCCGCTTCCACACCCAGACGGCCGGCTCCATGCTCACCGCCCAGCAGCCCGAGGTGAACGTGGTGCGGGTCAGCATCCAGGCGCTCGCCGCCGTCCTCGGCGGGACCCAGAGCCTGCACACGAACTCCTTCGACGAGGCCCTCGGCCTGCCCACCGAGACGGCGGCCAAGCTGGCCCTGCGCACCCAGCAGGTGATCGCCCACGAATCAGGGATAACCGACACCGTCGATCCCCTGGCCGGCTCCTACTTCGTCGAGAGCCTCACCGACCAGATCGAGGCCGAGGCCTGGCGCTACATCGAGAAGGTCGACGGCATGGGCGGCGCCGTGGCCGCCATCGAGGCCGGCTACATGCAGGACGAGATCGAACAGGCCGCCTTCGCGTGGGCCAAGGCCGTCGACGACGGCGAGAAGGTCATCGTCGGAGTCAACCGCTACCACGAGGACGCCCCCGAGCCGCCCGAGGTCTTCCCCATCGATCCCGAGCTCCAGAGAAGGCAGGCCCAGCGGGTGCAACAGCTGAGAGAAGACCGCGACCAGGCAGCGGTCGACGCAGCCCTCAAAGACGTCGGCGACGCAGCCCGCGGCACGCAGAACCTGCTGTACCCGATGAAGGATGCCCTCCGGAAGAAGGCAACGCTCGGCGAGGTCAGCGACGCCCTTCGGGAGGTGTTCGGGGTGTATCAGCCGGCGAGATAAGGGCAGAACACACGCGGATGGCCGTTCACTTCGTGATCATCGGCGGGGGACCGGCCGGGAACTCGGCCGCCACCCACGCCGCCAGCCTCGGCGCCGAGGTCACGCTCGTCGAACGCGACATCGTCGGCGGGGCGGCCCACCTCTGGGACTGCATCCCCTCCAAGGCCATGATCGCCACGGGCGGCGCCATCTCCTTCGCTCGTCGCTCGGAGCTGTTCGGGCTGCAGGACTCGGACCTGCCCGAGCTCGAGCCCACGGCGGTCAAGACGCGCCTGGCGGACATCGAGGGCCGCCTCCACAACGGCATCGTCGAGCTCCTGCGCAGCCAAGGCGTCCGCATGGTCCGCGGCGTGGCCCGGCTCAAGGGCCCGCACGAGGTAGTGGTCGACACCGCCGAAGGGATGGAGGAGCTGCGGGCCGACGCCATCCTCGTCTCCACCGGCAGCCGTCCCCGCATCCCCCACTGGGCCGAGCCCGACGGCGAGCGCATCCTGACGACGCGCCAGGCCTATCCGCCCCCCGAGGTGCCCGAGCACCTGGTGGTGATCGGATCGGGCGTCACCGGCGTCGAGTTCGTGCACATGTTCTCGTCGTTCGGTTCGAAGGTGACGCTCATCGTCAGCCGCCAGCAGGTGCTCCCCACCAAGGACGCCGAGGTGGCCGCGGCCCTGGAGGACGACTTCCTGCGCCGCGGCGTCGTCCTGTTCAAGGGGGCGAGGGCCGTCGCCATCGACAAGGACAAGGACGGCTCGCCGGTGACCGTCCTCTGTGACGACGGCCGGGCAGCCAAAGGCAGCCACGCCCTCCTCGCCATCGGCGCCGTCCCCAACTCCGAGGGACTCGGACTCGAGGAGGCGGGCGTCGAGGTGGCCGAGAGCGGGCACATCCCCATCAACCACCACTGCCAGTCGAACATCGCCCACATCTACGCGGCGGGCGACGTGTCGGGGAAGCTACCGCTGTCGTCGGTCGCGTCCATGCAGGGCCGCAAGATCGCCGAGCACATCATGGGCCTCCACACCCGTGACCACCGCCACCTCGACTACGACAAGGCGGCGTCGGCGATCTTCACCGAGCCCGAGATCGCCGACGTGGGCCTGGCCGAGGCCGACGCCTTCGCCCTGGGCCGCAAGATCCGCGTCACCA
The DNA here is from genome assembly GCA_902812475.1 of Actinomycetota bacterium. Lineage (GTDB taxonomy): Bacteria > Actinomycetota > Acidimicrobiia > Acidimicrobiales > AC-14 > CADDZP01. The sequence goes on from CADDZP010000080.1 coordinate 7,480, forward strand.
AGGTGCCCTTCGCCGCCAACGCCAAGGCCATGATCAACAGCGACCCGCGTGGCTTCGTGAAGATCGTCTCCGACCCGGCGACGGGCGTCGTCCTGGGCGGATCGATCGTCGGCCGCCACGCGGCCGAGCTCATCTCGGTGATCGCCCTGGCCGTCACGGCCGGCCTGAAGGTGAGCGACATCGTCGACTCGCTTCTCGTGCACCCGACACTCAGCGAGTCGCTGGCCGACGCGGCAGAGTAGAGCCCTCACGACGGGAGAGGCTTCGCATGGGGACCAACGCACACGTTCGCTACAAGAACATCGTCATGGACAGCGGTCGCTGGGACGGGTTCCGCTTCCGCGACGACGACATCGTCATCAGCACGCCGCCCAAGTGCGGCACGACGTGGACGCAGATGATCTGCGCTCTGCTGATCTTCCAGACGACGACGTTCGACAAGCCCCTCGACGTCCTCTCGCCGTGGGTCGACATGCTGACCCGCGACCGCGACACGGTGGTCGCCGAGCTCGAAGCCCAGACCCATCGTCGGTTCATCAAGAGTCACACGCCGTTCGACGGGATCCCCTACGACGAGCAGGTGACGTACATCTGCGTCGGGCGCGACCCCCGGGACGTCGCCCTGTCGTGGGACAACCACATGGCGAACATGGACATGGTGGCGCTCCTGACCGCCCGCCAGAACGCTGTCGGGCTCGACGACATCGCCGACCTCCTCGCCCAAGGACCGCCCCCCCGCCCCCACTCGGAGCTCGAGCGCTTCTGGGGCTGGGTCGAAGGCGTCTTCGAGATCGACAGCGCCACGTCGTCGCTCCAGTACACGATGCATCACCTGTCGACGTTCTGGGATCGCCGCGACGACGACAACGTCGTCTTCCTCCGTTACGAGGACCTCCAAGCCGACCTCGAAGGAGAGATGCGTTGCCTCGCCGGCCGTCTCGGCATCACGGTCCCCGATCGGCTCTGGCCCGCGCTCGTCGAAGCGGCCACGTTCGAGAACATGAAGTCACACGCCGACGTGACGGCGCCGGAGACGCGTGAGCGCCTCTGGCAGAGCAACCAGCAGTTCTTCCACCGAGGCACCGTAGGGCAGTGGCGGGCCCTGCTGAACGACGACGACGTCGCCCGCTACGGGCGGCGGGTCGCCGACCTCGGCGTGGACGCCGACCTGGTGGCCTGGGTCCACGGCGGGCCCCTGTAGCGGGCCTCTGGCCGACTACGGCTACGGCGTCGGGGGAACCTTCCCCTGGGCCTCGTACTGGATCTTGTTGAGGACGTCCATCGGCACCTGGTCGAGCGGCGTCCACGTCTGGGCCTGCGACAGGGCCTGGTCCGGCGCCCCCACCTCGTTGATGGCGAAGGGGACCGCGGGCTTCACGGCGGTGAATGGCGCCAGGTCGGGCTGGTCGCTCAGCGACGGCAGGAACGCCTCGTGCATCGGCATGGCCAGGCGGTCATTCAGGTTCATCGGCTCGACGTGGAAGATCGTCTCGATCGTGCGGAGCAGCGCCGGCATCGATCCGAGCTGGTGCTCGGGACCGGGCTGGGCCCACGGACTCGACACCTCGAGGTAGTCGCGCAGTGCGGAGACGTGGTCGCCCGCGGCCTGGGTGTCGTCCTCGGTCTGGATGACGACGGTGTTCTTCCAGAACGGGCTCTTGGACAGCGCTTCGATGATGCGCCCGATGGCGTAGTCGTTGTCGGCGACCATCGACGCCGGCGTCGGGCTGCCGAGGTTGGTGCCCAGGGTGTGGTTGTCAGGAAGCGACATGTACATGAAGTTGGGCATGACGTCCTTGCCCGGCGTAGCGGGCGAGTTGTACACGTCGGTCCAGTGCTTCAGGTTGAACTGACCCGGGAGGCTCCGCTTCTCACAGTCGCGGAAGGTCACGTCGCCGGGGCCGCCCTGGTTCGGGAAGTTCCCGCCGCCGGTCTGGCCGGTGATGAACTGGTCGGCGCGACAGTTGTCGAAGTACTGGATGTCGCCGTCTTTCCAGTTGGGCGCCTTGTAGGCGTCCATGTTCCCCGACTCGCGAGCAGTCCGCTCGCCGTAGATGGCCATGGTCAGCCCGGTCGGGTTGTCGCTCGGCGGCTGGGCGCCGGCCCGCTTGAAGGCCTCGAAGATGTAGCCGCCTTCGGGGTCCTGGAGCTCGTCGTCGGCTGCGGCTATCGCCTTGTCGGCAATGGGGCTGCCGACGCTCGGCTTGAGCGGGTCGCCGCCGCCATGGGTGCCGCGGATGCCCTGGTCGTAGTCGGCCTGCCACGTCTTCTCGTTGTGGTCGGTGGCGATGGCGCCCGACGTCCATGAGTGACCGGTGACCGAGACCTCGGCGTCGGAGTAGAAGCGGTCACCGAGGCTGTAGCGGTCGGCGACGGCATGGTGGTTGGGCGTGAACGGCTGGCCGTAGAGGGCGTAGCTGGGGTCGGCGTCGTAGCCCTTGAACTTGCCCGTCTGGTTGATGTCGCCCAGGTACTGGTCGAACGTCTTGTTCTCGGTGACGATGTACAGCACGTGCTTGATGGGGGACTGCTGGCCCTTGGGCGGGCACAGCACCTCGGACACCCGCACGCCGCGTGCATCACAGGGGTCCACGGTGGCGTTGTCGAGCTTGTCGTTGTCGTGAACCTGCTCGGTCCACTTCTTCATCTGCGACTGTCGAACCGGGAGGTCGATACGGCTGAGGCTGCCGCCGTCCTGGATGGTGCTGGCGAGCGAGCCGGGCTGGCTGCCGTCGGCGCCTACCGAGAGGTTGTAGCCGGGCCCGAAGCCGGTGCCCTTGCTGTTCACGACCCAAAGCCGGTACGCATTCGCCTTGCCGGTGACGAGAAGGGCGCCGGGGTAGTAGCCGGTGGGGATGTACATGGGCTTGCTGCTCGCCGGAGCGCCGGTGTAGCCGTCTCGCAGCTCGAGTGCGTTGAGCCCGGCGAGGGCGACGAAGAGCGTCTTGCCGTCGGGTGAAAGGGCGAGGGCATCAGGGTGGGCGCCGACCGGCGTCGACGGAACCTGGACCGACTCGGTGCTCACGACCGTCGGCGCACCTGCGCCGCTGACATCGAGCACGGAGATCGTGTCGTCGTTGGTATTGGTCACGAACAGCCGCGTCTTGTCAGCGCTCAGCTGCACGGCCTCGGGGTGGTGGCCCACCTTGGCGAAGCCGATCTCGCTCGGTGCCGCCGGGTTGCTCACGTCGACGACCGAAACCGTGCCGCCCGCGCCGGGCCCGCCGTTGCCGGCCGCGTTGGCGCCCCGGCCCGACTCGTCGGCCCAGTTGGACACGTACAGGCGTTTGCGGGCCGAGTCGAGGGCGAGCCCGAAGGCGTCCATGCCGACGGGTGCCCGACCAACGACGGCGCCCAGGCCGTTGTTCGCAGAGGTGTCCACGATGGTCACCCGGGCGCACGCGGGCTGTGCCGACGGGCAGACGTTGGGCGTGCCGGCCGACTCGCTCAGCGTCCCGGCGACGTACAGGAGGTTGCCGTCGAGCAGCATGTTGCCGGGGTAGCCGGGCACGCGCAGGCCGTCGCCGGCGGGTAGGTTCTGGCCCTGGGTGGCGGTGTCGAGGCCGTGGTGGACGGGGACGGGCTGGGCCTCAGTGGCGTCGAGCGGCACCGTCGTGGGGCCGGCCAGCTTGAACCGGAACACCCGGTCGGCGTTTCCGCCCGACGCCCACACGGTGTTGTCGTTGCCGATGGCCAGGCCCATGAACAGGTTGGCGGCCGGGGTCATCGCCGTCGAGAGGGACGAGGTGTCGACGGTCGTCAGCACCTGCATCCCGCCGTTGTCCGACGTGACCACCATCTTGGATCCGTCGGGGGACACCGCGGCGCCGAGCGGGAAGCGGTTGATGTCGACCTGGGCGCCGGCCGGGGTGATGTCCCAGCCGTTCGGGGTCGTGCCGTGGGTCTGGTCGGCCACGGCGAAGTGCATGACTCCCGTGGCGAGGACCGCTACCGAGGCGAACGCGATCAGAGGTGTGCGAAGCCGTCGCATGGGACGGAGTTCGCCGTCGCCCGGCCTTTTCCTGCTCTTCGCTCAGTCAATGACGACGACGACGTCGCCGGCGCCGACCGTATCGCCCGATTTGACGCGAATTTCGGAGACGGTCCCCGCCTTCTCGGCGTTGATGTTGTTCTCCATCTTCATGGCCTCGAGCACGACAACGGCCTGGCCCGGCTCGACGCTGTCGCCCACGCCGACGAGCACCTTCACGATCGTGCCCTGCATGGGCACGGTGACCTGTCCTGCGCCGGCGGCGCCGCCTCCGCCGCCGCTGGCGGCGGCCGGCCGGGGACGGGG
>CADDZP010000081.1 GCA_902812475.1 Actinomycetota bacterium
CCCAGGCCGTGTCGGAGCCCGATTTGATGGCGTCGATGACCTCGCCGAAGCGCTCCTCGTGGTGCTGCTTCAGCTCGTTGACGCGCGCCTTGAGCCCCACGAAGCGGTGCTCGTGGGCGGGAAGCAACTCGTCGGACTCGTACTCGCCCACCTTGTCGAGCGAGGCCAGGTAGTCGACCAGCGGATTGTCGGCCTGTGGGTTGACCGAGATGTTCGGCGTGATCCTCGGCAGCACGTGATCCCCCGACAGCATCAGCCGCAGGTTCCGTTCGTAGAAGCAGAGATGACCGGCCGTATGGCCGGGGGTCCAGATGGCGAGCAGGTCCCAACCCGGCACCTCGGGCTTGTCGCCGTCCTCGAGCAGGACGTCGGGATGAGTGGTCACGACGAACGGCAGCACCGGCATCGATGCGCCCTTCAGCGACTGCACCTCTTCCTCGGGCGCACCGGCCCGTACGAGCAGCTCCCCCATCCGTTCGACCAACGGCTTCGGCTCTTCGTAGCGGTCGTGGACGAGCGCGGCGTCGGCCGGGTGAAGCGCCACCCAGGCCCCCGACGCCTCCCTGATGCGGCCGGCGAGTCCGTAGTGGTCGGGGTGGATGTGGGTCACGAGCACGCCCTGCACGTCGGCGATGTCGAACCCGGCCGTCGTCAGTCCCCGGCAGAGCACGTCGAACGCCTCGTCGGTGTTCCAGCCGGCGTCGACCAGATACGGGCCCTTGTCGGTTTCGAAGGCGTAGACGAGCACGTACCGCAGCGGATTGTTCGGGATCGGGACGGGCACGCTCCACAATCCGGGGCGCACCTGCTCAACGGGAGGCAGCGGGCGCTCGACCACCGCTACCCCATCCCGCCGTCGACGTAGATGCGCTGGCCGGTGACGAAGGCGGCGCTGTCGGAGACGAGGAACCGGACGACGTCGGCCACGTCCTCGGCGGCCAGGACCCGCCCGAACGGCATGCCCGCGTCGAGGGTGCGGATGTCGTCGACGCCCATCGCCCCCTTCACCAGACGTCTGCCCATCTCGGTGTCGACCAGCGCGGGAGCGACGACGTTGACCCGGATGCCGTTGGTGCGCTCCTCTCTCGCCAGCGTGAAGGCGAGCGCTTCCAGGGCGGCTTTGGCCATGTTGTAGGGGGCGCCGCCGACGACCGGATCACGAGTGGCGACGCTCGAGATCATCACGATGTCGCCCCGGTCCCGCTCGCGCATCTGGGGGACGAGCATGCGGCACAGGTGATGGGCGCCGACGGCGTGGCTACCGATGACGCGCTGGAGCTCGGCCGGATCGGTCTTCGCGACCGTGCCGCCCCGGCTGGCGATCCCCGCGTTGTTCACCAGGATGTCGACGTGGCCGAACATGTCCAGGGCGGCGTCCACCATGGCCTGGTCGGCGTCGACGTCGTCGATCGACGCCTGGTAGGCGGCCGCCTTCCGGCCGAGCCCTTCGATCTCGGCGACGGTCTCGCGAGCGGCGCCCTCGTCTCGTCGGTAGTTGACGGCGACATCGGCACCGTCCGCGGCCAGGGCCAGGGCGATGGCCCTCCCAATCCCCCGGCTGCCCCCGGTGACGAGCGCAACTCGCCCTTCCAGCGTCATGGCGAAGGACAGTAGCGGCGGTCTCCGCTCGTCGGAGGATTGCCCGCCGAGCGGCCTGGGCAGAGTGGACGCGTGCACATGAGAGATCGACCTCGTGGCGCCGTCATCGCTGCAGCCGGATTGGGCGTCCTCGTCGTCGCCCTCGTCGCCACGCCGGACGGCACCGCCTTCGTGCTCGGCGCTTGGCTCCTGGTCCTGGCCGGGGTGGCAGCCGTCGGCCTCGGCATTGCCGAAGGCTTCCGCCACCAGACCCGCCTGGAAGAAGCGCACCGACCGCTGCCGTACCTCACGGCCGACTGGGTCGGCGGCGCGCAGGTGTTCACCGTGGGCGACCGGGCCGAGCCGCCCCCGCCCGAGCAGGCGTCCGACCCGTTCGTCGAGTCGCAGCCGGCGTCGGATGCGGAGCTCCCGCCCTCGGTTCAGCCCCACGCGCCGGACGAACCCGAGCTGGAACCGGCCGGCCGTGCACGCCCGTGGACCCGCACGCCCGGCGTCGCCGCAGCGATCGTCGTGGCCAGCGGCGTTCTTTCGCCCCTCCTGCGCCGTCGGTCCCGGCGCCGGCATGGAAGCGGGTTCGCCGTTGAGCCGCCAACGCGAGCGCCTTAGGCCAGACCGAGGAGCGCGGTCACGCCGTGGTCGCGGCCCGCGGTGTAGCCACCGTCGACGGCAATGGCCTGGCCGGTGACGAACGAGGCGTCCGCTGAGAGCAGGAAGGCCGCCACCGCCGCGATCTCCGTCGGCCGGGCCCAGCGCCCCAGCTTGTGCTCGGCGACGATCTCCTCCCTCGGCACCTCCATCCCCTCCATCCCGAATATCGACTCGGTCATCGGCGTCTCCACGAACCCGGGGCAGATGGCGTTGGCCCGAATACCTTTGCGGCCGTAGTCGATGGCGACGTTCTTGGTGAGGAGCACGACGCCACCCTTCGAGGCGTTGTAGACGCTGCCACCGGCGGTGCCCTCGAGGCCCTCGATGCTCGCCAGGGTGACGATCGACCCGCGCTCTCCGTCCACCGGGTCCTGGTCGAGCATCCGGCGCACGGCGTGCTTGACGACGAAGAAGGTTCCGGTGAGGTTCACGTCGAGCACCTGGCGCCACGACGCCTCGTCGAGCAGGTGTACCGGTCCCCCGCCGGCGACGCCGGCGGCGTGCACGACGCCGTCGAGGTGTCCGACGTCGTCCATCACGCCCGCCACAGCGTCCTCGTCGGTGACGTCGACGACCCGGACGCCATCGCCACCGGCCCGGTCGACGCCGAACACCTGGGCCCCCTCCTCAGACAGCCGCCTCGCCGTCGCCGCCCCGATGCCGCTGGCGGCGCCGGTCACCACCACCCTCTTGCCGTCGAACCGGTCCATCAGGCCTCCGTCGAGCCAAACTGTGGGGCGATGCGCTTCGCCCTCTTCTACGAGATTCCCGTTGCCCGTCCGTGGGACGAGCAGAGCGAGCTTCGGGCTTATCAGAACACGATCGAGCAGGCCGTGGCCGCCGACCGGTTCGGCTGGGACGCCTTCTGGACCGTCGAGCACCACTTCCTGTCCGAGTACTCGCACTGCTCGAACCCTGAGATCCTCTACGGCGCCATCGCCTCGCGCACTGAGCGCATTCGCATCGGCTACGGCGTCCGCCTGATGCCGAAGCCCTACAACCACCCGGTGCGCACGGCCGAGTCCGTCGCCGTCCTCGATCTGGTGTCCAACGGCCGCGTGGATCTCGGCACCGGCCGGTCCTCGACCAGGCCCGAGCTGGAGGGGTTCGGGGTCGACCCCCGAGAGACCCGCCAGATGTGGCAGGAGGCCATCGGCCACGTCGTGGGCTGTTGGACCAATGACGAGTACGAGTTCCACGGCCGGTACTGGGACATGCCCAAGCGGCGGGTCATCCCGAAGCCCGTCCAGAAGCCGCATCCACCGATCTGGGGTGCGACGACCAGCGACGAGGGCCACCGTCAGGTCGGTTCGCTGGGCCTCGGGCTGTGCTCGTTCGCCGTCGGTGTCTCGCCCGAAGAGGTGAAGCGCCGAATCGACATCTACCGGGAAGCGGTGGAGCGATGCGAGCAGCCGATCGGCAAGTACGTCCACAATCAGGCGGCCACCTTCACCATGACCCTGTGCGGCGACGACCGCAGGGCCGCCATTGACGCCGCCCGCGAGTCGTTCGAGTGGTATCCGAAGACGGGCGCCCGCCAGATCGCGACCGTGGCCGAGTGGATGGCAGAGCGCCAGCAGGACCTCGGCAACTACGGCTACGCGGCCGACATGAAGAAGACCGACGACGAGGGGATGCTCGACCTGTTGAGCATGGAGTACCTCATCGACGAGGGCGCGTGCGTCGTGGGCACGCCCGCCGATTGCATCGAGGCGTGCCGGCGCTACGAGGCGGCCGGCGTCGACCTCCTCCTCTGCCTCGTCAACCCGTGGAAGATCGCCCACGAGACCGTCATGCGCACCATCGAGCTCATGGGCACCGAAGTCATCCCCCAGTTCCGCACGTGAGCGGCGTGCTCGACGGGCAGGGCGCCCTCGTCACCGGCGGGGGGAGCGGCATCGGTCTGGCGACCGCTCGCCGCCTGGCGACAGACGGCGCCGTCGTCACCATCTGCGGACGGAGCAAGGAGCGCCTCGACGCCGCCGTCGAAGAGTTGGGCGGCGACGTGCACGCCGTCGTGGCCGACGTCACCGTCGAGGACGACGTGGCCGCCGCCGTAGAGGCAGCCGCATCCGCCGCTCCCGGCGGCCTGAAAATCGCCGTGGCCAACGCCGGCGGTTCGTCGCACATGGGCCCGCTCGTCGCCACCGGCCTCGATGAGTTCAAGGCCACGGTCGACGTGAACATCGTGGGCATGTTCCTCACGGTCAAGCACGCCGCTCCCCATCTCGTGCGCAACGCGGGCGGCAGCATCGTGGCTGTCTCCTCCATAGCCGCCGCCGTAAGTCACCCGTACCTCGGCGCCTACGGCGTCGGCAAGGCCGGCATCGACATGCTGACCAAGGTGGCGGCCGACGAGCTGGGTCGGTCCAACGTGCGGGTCAACGCCGTGCGCCCCGGCCTCGTCGACACGGAGTTGGTCGCCGGGATCTTCGCCACCGCCGGGGTGCTCGACAGCTATCTCACGCAGACACCGCTGGGCCGGGCCGGAAGTCCCGAGGAGGTCGCCGAGCTCATCCGCTTCCTCGCCGGGCCGGAGTCCTCGTGGATCACGGGCCAATCGGTCAGCATCGACGGCGGACACTCGCTCCGGCGGGGGCCCGACTACACGCCCTTCGCCGAGCCCGTCTACGGGGCCGACGCCCTCCGCGGGATCCCGCCTTCGCCCACCTGACCGCCGACCAGCTTCTCGAGCGCCGACAGCTGGGCCGTCGTCCCGATGGCGATGAGGATGTAACCCGCCTGCATCACTGTCTCGGGCGTTGGGTTGGTGGTGAACGTGCCGTCGGGGCCGCGCAGGGCGAGCACCAGCGCACCGGTGCGGTCACGCACGTGGGCGTCGCGCAGGGTCTGGCCCGCGATCGGCGACCGAGCGTCGAGGCTGACCTCCTCCAGGCGGTACTCGATGTCGCTGCCGTGCATGACGACGTCGAGGAACTCGGTGACGTGGGGCTGGAGGACGAAGGCGGCGATGCGGGCCCCGCCGATGGCCTGCGGGTTCACAACCCGGTTGGCGCCTGCGCGCAGCAGCTTGTCTTCGGACGAGGCGATGCGCGCCCGGGCGACGATGAAGAGATCGGGGCGGAGCGTCCGCCCAGCGAGCGTGAGGTACAGGTTGTCGGCGTCGGACGTCACGGCAGCGACGAGCGCCCGGCACCGCTGGATGCCGGCCGCCTCGAGCACGGCGTCGTCGGTGGCGTCGCCGAGGACGTTGGGGTGTGAGACCTCGGCGATGCGCTCCGGGCCGCTGTCGTCGACGGCGAGCTCCTGGCCGGCGGGGAGGTTGTCGGCGATGGCTCGCCCGACGCGTCCCCAGCCGCACACGATCACGTGGTCCCTCATGCGGGCGATTCTCCGTTCCATGCGCCGCCTCCCGAACGCGTCGCGCAACTGGCCTTCGATGATCGCCTCGAGGACGACGCCGAAGGCGTAGAGCACGGTCCCGACCCCGACGAGGATCAGCACGATGCTGAAGACCTCGGCGCCCTTCGAGTGCGGCTGCTGCCGGAACCCGATGGTCGTGACGACCGAGACCGTGTCGAACAGGGCCTGCAGCGGGCCGACGTCGAAGATCAGCTTGTAGCCGATGGTGCCGGCGACGAGGACCAATGCCACGGCGACCAACGCGATGCGGACGCGCCGCCACCGGTTCCGCTCGAGCACGCTCCGTTCTTACCCCTCCCGTCGGCCGCGGGCATTGCCGGTGCCCTGTGCCTCGGCCGTCCGCCTCCGACTTTCGTGCGTCAATGCCCAGCTATTGGGCGTTGACGCACGGAATTCGACTGAGTCGGGCAGTCAGTGTGCCTCGGAGCGCATGCGGGCGGCGGCGTCGAGGGCCACGTTGGTCGTGACCGGCAGGCCCGCGGCACTGACCGCCCACCCCGTCACGTCGATCGGTGCCGAGATCGAGCGAGCGCCGCCCTCGCCGCCGGGGCGGGCCTTGCCGCCGGCGCGAGGCGCGTGCTGCTGACGTTGCCGCTCGAGGCGGGCGAGCGTGGTGTCGAGCAGCTCCTCGTCGAGCGCCGCCTGGTGGCCGAAGGCCTGGTCGGGCGCATACGGATGCCACGTTGATCGGGCCATGCGTGTCTCCTCTCCTCGGCACGCTCGAGGGCGATGCCCTCAAACGCAGGGCCCCTCGGAACTACCAAGGGGCCCGGTCGTGCTGTTGATAGGTGACGCGTTCGACCCTATACCCCACCGGCCTCTTCGCGAACCCGGCATAGCCTTCGCTCATGGCCGACCGACGACCGCGTCCGCCCGAGCCGATGGGCGACACCGTGCGCAATCTGGGCCGGCGGGCGCGCACGATTCGTGCTCGCGGCGGCCGGGGCGCCCGGCTCGGCCTCATCCTCATCGCCGTCGGCGCTTTGCTGTTGGTCGCCGCCGTGATCGGCGCCCTCGCCGTCAACCTGTAGCGGCGGCCGACGCTCTAGCGGCGGGCGATCGAGCGGAGCGGGTGGCGCGCGGCGCGCAAGCCCGCCCGTTGCCTGAGGGCGGTGTCGAGGTAGCACAGGGCCTTCTCGGCGTGGACGTCGTCGTCCTCGGCCACCCGGGCCACGAAGTGGTCGCGAGCGGTCTCCAAGGCGACCCGGTCGCCCGACGCCTCGTCGGTGAGCGTGCGGGCCGCCCGGCGGGTGGCGGTGCCGCGCCGGGCCATCGCAGCGGCGTCCTGGATCAGGAGCTGCCAGCGCGGGGCTCGACCGGTCACGTAGTTGCTATTGCCATCGCGCCCCGGTGTGTAACGGTCGCGAGCAGAATTCTTCGCCGCTCGGGGTGGCCGGTAGGTTCACGGTCCGTGCCGCTCCGCCCCCTTCTCTCCGGTGTCAAGGTCGTCGAGAGCTCGATGCTGGGCCCCGCCGAGATGGGCGGGCTGCTCGCTGATCTGGGCGCCGACGTCGTCAAGGTCGAGCCGCCCCAGGGCGACTACGGGCGCCAGATGACGTGGCCGATCATCCGGGCGTCGAGCGGCGAGGGCGAGAACTCGCTGCTCTCGCTCCACGTCAACCGGGGCAAGCGCTCGATCGCCATCGACCTGCGCAAACCCGAAGGCGTGCAGATCTACCTGGACCTGATGAAGGACGCCGACGTCGTCATCGAGGCGATGCGCCCGGGAGCCTTGGCCAAGCGCGGCCTCTCCTACGAGCGCCTCCGCGAGGTCAACCCCCGCATCGTCTTCTGCACGATCTCGGGGTACGGCGCCAGCGGGCCCTACAAGGAGATGCCGAGCCACGGCATCGCCTACGACACCTGGGCCGGCCAGGTACCGGTGGCCCGCGACGAGCGCGGATTCACCTATCTGCCCGAGCACACGAGCATCGGAATCCACGCCGGCCCGCTGTACGGCGCACTGACGATTCTGGCCGCCGTGATCAACGCCCGCGCCACCGGCGAGGGGTGCTACATCGACGTGGCCCAGGCGGATTCGGCCGCCTACTTCGACTGGTACCGCATCGAGTCCTGGAAGGCCTACGAGCGGCCCGACGACGAGGTCTACGGCAACAAGTCCGACAATTACGAACGCCGGGCGCCGGGCACAGCCGGCATGAAGGAGGGCGTGCGCTACCAGGTGTACGCCACCGCCGACGACGGCTACGTGCTGTTCATGGCCAGCGAGCAGGCGTTCTGGAAGAACTTCGCCGAAGGCGTCGGACGCATGGACCTGTTCGAGCGCTGGCCCGGGTCGAAGTTCGCCGACCACGCCCGCAACAACCACGAGCTGCAGGCCATCCTCACCGAGATCTTCAAGGAGAAGACCGCCGACGAGTGGATCGAGTTCGGCCGCGACCACAACACACCGATCGCGCCCGTCCATACACCGAAGACGATCGCCGACGACCCGCAGTTCCAGCACCGGCTGCCATGGATCCCGGCGTCCCGTCTGGAAGCCGACATGCTGCCCTTCCCGGCGCATGTGACCGACGCCGAGATCCCGACGCCGACCCGGGCGCCCGACGCCGGCGAGCACACCGACGAGGTCCTGCGCGACGCGGGCTACGACGACGAGCGCATCGCCGCCCTCAGGAAGGACGAGGTCGTCTTCTGAGCCCCATTCTGAGTGGCACCATCCGCTTTGGCTGACTTGGTCGCGCTGAGCGCGACCACGTCAGCGATAGCGATGCGTGCGCTGGACCCAGACGGCGTAGGCGATGGCCGCCAGCGCCACGACCACGGCGACGATCAGGCCGATGAGGAGGCCGGTGCTGCCGCTCTTGTGCGCGTCCGGCGTCGTCGGCTCGGACGGGCCGCCGGCCCCGGCGGTGACGGTGAAGTCCGGACCGATGTAGATGCCCGCGTTCTCGTCCACGCCGTTGCGTGAGATGAGGCATGTGGCCCCGAGCCCGTACGTCCCCACCGGCACCTGAGGCACGCTCACGTTGAAGCGCCAGTTGCCGTTGTTGTCCGCCGGCCCGCTGCCCAGCCGGTACGGACCCACCGAGAGCAGGACGTAGAACGATCCCGTCCCGCGACACGGGCTGACCGATGCGACGGTGATGCTGGTGCCCGGCGACCCTTCCGTCGACGACGCCGTGAACGTCAGCCGCGTCGGCGCCTTGCGGCTGGTCGTGGTTGTGGTGCTCGCGGGCCGGGAGGTCGTTGGCGCCGGTCGGGTCGTCGGCGACGTCGGCGCCACGGTGGTGGCCGTGGTCGGCTGCGTTGTCTGCGGCGTCGTCGTCTGGGCGCCCGCCCGCCACGCCACTCCGCTCGAGATCAGCAGGGCGACCGACGCCACAGCGATTGCCCGCGGTCGAATCCGGTCCATGCAGTCGCCACCTCCCGCCGTCGCGGCGCGCACGCTAGGTCGACCGCTGGTCGACGGTGTCGACCAGGCCCCACGCTTTGGCGGTGGGTGCATCGATGGCCCGCTGGCTGAGGGCCATGAGGGCGACGCGGTGACGGCCGATGCGCCTGGTCACGCTGACCGTCCCACCGGCGCCGGGCACGAGGCCGAGTCCGACTTCGGGCAGGACGAACGTGGCGTCGGCCGTCGCCGAGACTTGGTGGGCGAAGGCGGGGAGCTCCACGCCCGATCCAGCGCATGCACCGTGCACCCGGGCGTGGAGTCTGTCGGCGATCGCGGCGCAAGCGCGGGCAACGCTCGCGCTCAAACGGACGAGGTGGGAGGACGCAGGATCGTCGAATGACCCGAACTCGTCGAGGTCGCCGCCACTCGAGAAGACAGGTCCGTTGCCCCGAAGCTCGACAGACGTGATCGTGCCGTCGGCCTGGGCCAACGCGTAGGCGTCGAGGAGGCCGTCCCGCATGGCGACGTCGAGGGCGTTGCGAACCGACGGCCGGTTGAGGACGACGGTGAGGGTGTCGCCGTCCCGCTCGACGAGGACCGCCGGCTCCGGCGACGGCGGGCGACGTTTGGTGGGCCGGGCAGCGCGCCAGCGCCGGAACTCGGGGCCGGCTTGGAGGGCCGAGTAGACGGCGCTCTCGGCGACCAGACCTGCACCGACCGAGCGGGTGTCGCTCCCCCGCAGGAGGAGAGCGAGAGCGGTCGAGGCCAGGGGGTTGGCGCCGACCGACGCGAGGATGTCGTCGACCGAGCAGATGGCTTCGTCGACCACGACGTCGACATGGGTCGGGGGCTTGTCCGGGTCGTGCCCGTCGCCGACGACCACCCATGGCAGCGAGCTCAGGCCGCTGAGGGCGGCATCGTCGAAGCCAACGCCGTCCGGGTTGGTGACGACGAGGGCCGGCGGTGGCAGCTCCTGGTGGGCATTCGGCGAGCACGCCAGAGCGGCCAGATCGGAGTCCGAGAGATGGACGACGCGGATGACCGCGAAACTTACAGGCGACGTGGACGAACGGGTGGCTGCATGGGACGCGTGCGGCGCGATGGCGCTGTGCGGTCGTCCCGATGGGCCGGCGCTGGGACCGCCGGCGCAGCTCGTGCCGCGGCTGTGCGCCGTGGGCGACATGCTCGCGTGTCTCGCCGGGCGACCGGTGCCCGACGTCCTCGGCTTGCTGACCGAGCGTGCCGCCCTCCTCGGGCTTCGGCGCCGCTGTGACGTTAGCTGCGGCGGTTCGACGCGTCTGCTGGCGATGAGCGACGGCTGGCTGGCCGTCACCCTGGCCCTGCCCGAGGACGTCGCGTGCGTGCCCGCGTGGCTGGAGCTCGACGGCGAGCCTGCCGACCCGTGGTCCGCGGTCGCTGAGCTTGTCGCCCTGCGCTCGGGCGCCGACCTCGTCGAGCGGGCGGCCCTCCTCGGGCTGCCCGCTGCTGCCCTCCCCGACCCGCTATTGCGCAGTTCCTCGCGCTATCCGCAAAGAACTGCGCGAAAGCAGGCTGGGCCGGCGGGCGGGCTACCCGTCCGGGCAAGCGCGTTCGGGGCGACAAAGGCCCCACGACGGCGGTTCCGGGTCGTCGAGCTCGGGGCGCTGTGGGCGGCACCGTTGTGCGGCCGGCTCCTTCGTCTGGCCGGTGCCGAGGTGGTGAAGGTCGAGTCCCGGTCGCGGCCCGACGGCAGCCGCCAGACCCCGGCCTTCTACGAACGGATGAACGGCGGCAAAGAGATCGTCGCCGCCGACTTCGGCGCCGACTTGCCGTCGCTGATCGCAGGTGCCGATGTGGTGATCGAGGCCTCCCGGCCCCGGGCGCTGCGACAGCTCGGCATCATCGCCGAGGACCTCCTGGCCCGAGACGGTGGGCCGAGTGTCTGGGTGTCGATCACGGGCTACGGCAGAGCCAGCAACCGGGTGGCGTTCGGGGACGACGCGGCCGTCGGCGGTGGCCTGGTCGTCTGGGACAGCGAGGGGCCGTGCTTCTGCGCCGACGCCATTGCGGACCCGCTCTCCGGCATCGTCGCCGCGGCGGCCGCCCTGACGGCGCTGACGTCGGACCGTCGATGGTTGGTCGACGTGTCCATGTCGGAGGTCGCCGCCCACTTCGCCGGACCCACACTCGCCGCATGAGCGGACTCGTCCTGCGTGACGTCGTCGTGGGCGGCCGGCCCGTCGACCTGCGCGCCGAGGACGGCGTCGTTTCGCAGATCGGCGAGCGCGTGGTTGCCGCCCGGGACGACATCGAGCTGTGCGCCCATGGCGGTGCCGTCGTCCCCGGGCTCCACGACCACCACGTTCACTTGGCGGCGATGGCGGCGGC
Source organism: Actinomycetota bacterium (assembly GCA_902812475.1). Taxonomy (GTDB): domain Bacteria; phylum Actinomycetota; class Acidimicrobiia; order Acidimicrobiales; family AC-14; genus CADDZP01. The sequence continues at coordinate 11,357 of CADDZP010000081.1, forward strand.
CGACTGGTCTCTTCACGCCGGCGACGACCTCGGCGCGGCCCTTCGACGCGCACCCGGGCGAGGCTGGCTGCGCGTCGTCGGCTACGACGAACGTCGCCACGGCGCCCTCGACCGGCGCCGGCTCGATGCGCTCGTGCCCGGCCGTCGGGTCCGCGTGCAACACCGATCGGGTGCCATGTGGGTCCTCAGCAGCGCCGCCCTGGAAGCCCTCGGCCCTTGCCCCGATGCAGCGGGCGTCGAACGCGACGAACGGGGCGAGCCGACGGGGCGGCTGTTCCGCATGGACGACTGGCTCGCCGGCCGGATCGCCGCCGACGGCGACGCGCCCGACGTCGCTGTCGTGGCCCGGCGACTGGCGTCGTACGGCGTCACGGGCGTCACCGACGCGACGCCGTCGTCGTCGCTGGCCGACGTCGGC
>CADDZP010000082.1 GCA_902812475.1 Actinomycetota bacterium
CACCGGAACGAGGTCGTAGGACCATCGTCCACTAGCCGACCGGCCCGGCCTTGCCGGAAGGTCGTGTCCGAGGTGGACGAGGCAATTCTGATGGCCGAAGTGTCGGCCGGCAGCGACGAGGCCCTCGGGCGCGTGTACGCCCGGCTGGGTCCCGCGGTCCGGGGCGTGGGGCGCCGCATCGTGGGCGACGCGGCCGCCGACGACGTCGTCCAGGAGACCTTCGAGCGGGTGTGGCGTCACGCCGCCCGCTTCGATCCGGCACGTGGTTCCCTCGACGCCTGGGTCCTGCGCATCGCCCGGAACACCGCCCTGGGCCAGCTGCGTCGGGTCCGCCCGCACGTCGATCTGACCATGGTCCCCGAGCCGGTCGAGACGGCCACCGAGCCCGCCGACGCCGTCGTCCTCATCGACCTGACGACCGGCGTTCGCCGTGCGGTGGCCGCACTCGAAGAACGGCGGCGGGCGGCCGTCGAGCACGTCCTGGCCGGCGACACCCTCGTCCAGGCGGCCGGCCGCCTCGGCGTCCCCGAGGGCACCCTCAAGAGCAGGGTCCGGGCCGCCTACGCCGACCTGCGCGCGGTCCTCGTCGGCACCCGCTCGGCCTGACCGGACCTCAGGCGCGCATGTAGTTTCCGGCGCTATATGGCGACCGTTCAAACCGTCCTCGGGCCCATCGACACGTCGCAGCTCGGGCCGACACTCGTGCACGAGCACGTCCGCATCTCCTATCCAGGCGACCACCTCGACCCGGCGTACACCTTCGACCGCGGCGCCTGCATCGCCACCGCTGTCGAGCGCATGGCCGGCCTCGCCGAGCACGGCGTGCGGACGTTCGTCGACCCCTGTCCCATCGATCTCGGCCGCGACCCCGAGTTGCTCGCCGAGGTGGCTCGCCAGTCGGGCATGCAGATCGTGTGCTCAACCGGCTTCTACCTCGAGCACATCGGCATCCCGTACTACTGGCGGGTGCGGTCGTCGCAGGAGATCGCCGAGTTCTATCTGCACGAGATCGCCAACGGCATCGGCGAGACGGGGATCAAGCCCGGCTGCATCAAGATCGCGTCCGGCGACCCGCCCGGTGAGTACGACCGCAAGGTCATCGCCGGCGCCGCCATTGCCGCTGTCGAGTCGGGGCTGACCGTGATCAGCCACTGTGAGAACTCGGCCGGCGGCGACGTGCAGCAGGAGATCCTCGCCGAACACGGCGTGGACCTGGGTCGGGCGCTGATCGGGCATCAGGGGCAGTCGACCGACATGGAGTACATCCGCGGGATCGCCGACCGCGGCTCGTTCGTCGGCTACGACCGCTGCGGATACGAGCTCCTGGCCCCCGACGACCAGCGGGCAGACCAGGTCATGGCGCTCGTGGAAGCGGGCCACGCCGACAAGGTGTGCCTGAGCCAGGACCACATGTGCTGCCTGGCGTCGCCGAAGTTCCCGTACCCGATCCCCGAAGGATTCCAAGAGGCCTTCGAGCAGATGCTGCCCTCGATCTACGACCAGATGTACCAGCGCCCGCACACGTTCCTGTTCACCGACTTCTGGCCCCGTCTCGAGTCTCGTGGCATGGAGCGCTCGATGTTCGACGCCATGCTCACCGACAACCCCCGCCGCCTCTTCGGAGGCTGACCGCCAGCGCGTACGTCGGTCGCGCTTTTGCCGCTGCCAACTGCGGCCTCGAAGGGGGTCATGGGCCAGCGTTCTCCTGTTTGCCTCGCCTCGGTCGCTCGTGAACGGCCTCACAAATCTCAAGCACTGGAACGGTCGTGATTTCGCGTTCTGAAAGCGAGATCACGACCATTCCAGCCAGTGAGATTCGTGCATTGGTTCACAAGACGGTGCCGCTAGGGGACAACCGACGAGACGGTCGTCATCGCCTCCTCGAGAGCAGGAGTCGGCAGCCGTACCGAGCGACGAATCTCACTCGCGCTGCGCCAGACCGAAGAGGGGAGTACGGAGCTGTTCGTGCGGTCGTCGTCGCCGTTGCCTGCCGACCCCCGGCTTCTCTGCCTGCGGATCTGCCTGCGGACCCAGGACCGCCACAATGCCTCGAGGTCAGCGCGTGTTGACCGCCTGGGCCTCGGCCACGCGGATGGGGCGGGACGCCGAGCGCTGCAGCCCGGGAAGCGGGCCGCCGCCGGGTGCACCGGTGACCGTGTAGGCGGCCGCCCACTCCACCGTGGCCGTGACCTTGTAGGCCTCGTCTGGCTGGGCGGCTGACGAGTGGGTGTAGGTGTAGCCGCAGTCGGGCGACGACCCGGTGTGGCCCGGCGTCCAGGGCGTCCCCGGGCCGTTGCACGTGACGACCTCGCCGTTGCCCATGTCCCAGCGCACGCGCACGGCCGTGGCCGTGGCCGTGACCGTGACCGGCCCGGCGTCGACGCTCACCGGCGGGACCTGCATGGCGCCGGGGTCGATCCACAGCCACGTGGCCAGGTTGACGAGCTGGTCGCCGGCGGGGTTGAGATGGATGACAGGCGTCGGCAGCGTGACGTGGTCGATGGCGTCCTGGGCGATCGCCCTCGGATCGACCGGAGCCGGTATCGGCCCGCCCTGGCCGGGCGCCGGCGTCCCATCGGGCACCCACTCGATGTTGAGGTACTGGCCGCCGCAATAGACCTTGTAGTACGTGCCCGGCTCGGCATGGCCCGTGAAGAACGACGCGTGATGCGTGAAGGCGTCCTCGACCTGCTGGTCCGACAGCGCCACCGCCGTGATCGGTCCGGTCACGCCATTCGCCGTACACGTGGTTGGTCGTCCGGTGCCACGGGATACGGTGTGCCCCGCGCTCGGCGCGCTTGACTGCCCCGGGTCGCCGCTTTCCGACTTCGCATGAACGTCGTAGCCGCCGTTGCCGTTCGAACCGGCGGTTCCTTCGTTGCTCCCCCAGGCGGGTGTGACAGCCAGGAGTAGCACGCCAAGCACAAGCACCGACGTTGTGGCTACGCGCGACACAGCTGGTCCTGGGTTGGCATCGCTCCTGCCGTGCTGATGTACCGCTCTGCTACCGCCCATCGCCCGTCGGTAGGCCGCTTGATCACGATGCTGAGTTCGTTGGTGTCGGCTGGGCCCGGCTGACTGGCTCCACTACGCACGGGCTGTCCGTTGCTGTCGAAGGCATCGACAGCGTCGACGTAGTGATTCTTGATGACGGCGCGGGCATCATTTAGGCAGACGACTTCCGGGTCGGTGCCTGTTATCACGCCTCGGACGGTTCGGTGGTTTTCGATCAGCCTCTGCACGGCGTTCACGGCCGCGTCGAGGGCTTTCTCGTACGCGTAGTCGCCCAGCTCGGCGAGCTGGTGGGGCTGGCCGTCGGGGAGGCCTTCGGCGCGATGCAGGGTGTCCCAGTAGCCCTGGTAGGCGGCGAGGACGGCGGCCTTGTCGGCGGCTTGGGGGTCGGCGGTTGTCGGCGGGGCGGTGGCCTTGGTGGCTTGGGCGGGTTCGATGTGGGCGCTGCCTCCGCTCGAGCAGGCGCCGGCGGTGATCGACAGCGCCAGCGCCACCAGCGCCATGCAACCGACGACGGATGTCCGTTTGGCGACCACAGCGCATTCTGTGCATTCGGATTGCGGGCGAACAGACCATCGCTTCGTCACCCGGACGGACGGTGACAGCCATGGCTCCTCGGCAGCGGCGGATTTTCCGGCCTGGGCGGTAGCGTCCGCGTTATGGCTGGACCGCTCCAGGGCGTCAGGGTGATCGAGATGGCCGGCATCGGGCCGGGGCCGTTCACGGCGATGATGCTGGCCGACATGGGCGCCGAGGTGCTGCGTGTCGACCGGCCCAACGCACGCGTCCTCAATCCCGACAAGGACGTCCTCAACCGCGGCCGCCGCTCCGTCGCCGTCGACCTCAAGCACCCCGACGGCGTCCAGACCGTGCTTCGCCTCGTCGAGCAGGCCGACGCCCTCATCGAGGGCTTCCGGCCCGGCGTCATGGAGCGCCTCGGACTCGGGCCCGACGAGTGTCTGGCCCGCAATCCGAAGCTCGTCTACGGGCGCATGACGGGGTGGGGCCAAGACGGCCCGCTCGCCCAGTCAGCCGGCCACGACATCAACTACATCGCCATCGCCGGCGTCCTCAACAACTTCAAGCGCGACGGTGAACGGCCCGTCCCCCCCAACAACCTGGTGGGCGACTTCGGCGGCGGCGGTCTTCTTCTCGCCTTCGGCCTCGTGTGCGCCCTCCTCGAGGCCCAGCGATCGGGCAAGGGGCAGGTTGTCGACGCGGCCATGGTCGACGGCGCCGCCGTGCTGTCTACGATGATCCACGCCTTCGTGGCCATGGGCATCTGGCAGGACAACCCCGGTCACAACATGCTCGACACCGGGGCGCCGTTCTACGAGGTCTACGAGACGGCGGACGGCAAGTTCCTCGCCGTCGGCGCCATCGAGCAGCAGTTCTACGCCGAGCTCCTCGCGCGCTCGGGCCTCGAGGACGAGGACCTGCCCTTCCAGATGGACAGGGAGCAGTGGCCGTCGATGAAGGAACGTTTCGCCGCCTTCTTCAAGACCAAGACCCGCGACGAATGGCAGGCCCTCCTCGAGGGCACCGACGCCTGCGCCGTCCCTGTGCTGTCGATGACCGAGGCGCCTGGCCATCCCCACAATGTCGCCCGGCAGACGTTCGTCGAGCGCGACGGCGTCGTTCAGCCCGCCCCCGCACCCCGCTTCAGCCGCACGAGCGCCGAGATCGCCGCTCGGCCGCCTGCACCGGGCGAGCACACCGACGCTGCTCTCGAGGACTGGGGCTTCACCGCCGACGAGGTGGCCAAGCTCCGGGAGACGGGCGCAGTCTCGCAAAGCGAGGCGTGAGCAAGCGATGGCAACACTCGTCTCCTTCCACGCCCATCCCGACGACGAGGCCATCCCCACGGCAGGCACGCTGGCCAAGGCGGCCAAGGAAGGTCACCGGGTGGTCCTGGTCTTCGCCACCAAGGGGGAACACGGTGAGGTGGCGGACGGCTTCCTCGAGCCAGGTGAGTCCCTCGCCGACCGCCGGGTGGAAGAGGTGCAGCGCTCGGCCGAGATCCTCGGCGCATCCCGGGTCGAGTTCCTCGGCTATGTGGACTCGGGGATGATGGGCACGCCGGAGAACGACGTCCCCGGCTCGTTCTGGCAGGCCGACATCGACGAGGCCGCCCGCCGCCTGGCCGACATCCTCCAAGACGAACACGCCGACGTCCTCACCGTCTACGACGACCATGGCGTCTACGGCCACCCCGACCACATTCAGGTCCACCGCGTGGGCGTCAGAGCAGCCGAGCTGGCGGGCACGCGACGCGTCTACGAGTCGACGGCCAACCGCGACGAGGTCATCAAGGGCTTCCAGGAGGCGGGGGCCATGGGCGTGGAACTGCCCGGCGACATCACGCCTGAGGCGTTCAAGGACTTCGGCGTCACCGACGCTGAGATCACCACGGTCGTCGACGTCCGCGACTTCCTCGACGTGAAGCGGGCGTCGATGAAGGCCCACGCCAGCCAGATCCACGACACGTCGTTCTTCCTGTCGATTCCCGACGAGTTCTTCGCCCGAGCCTTCTCGCAGGAGTCGTACATCCGGCGGGGCGAACGGCCGGCGCAGCGCGAGACGAGCCTCTTCGACGGCATCTGATGGCGCGCCTGTACCTCGTGCGCCACGGCCAGCCCCTGGCCCGTTACGACCAGGACAAGGACCCTGGACTCGATGACGTCGGCCGCCGGCAGGCTCAGGCGGCGGCCCAAGCCCTCAGGCCGGTCGGCCCCCTGCCGATCGTGAGCAGCCCGCTCCGCCGCACGCGCGAGACGGCCATGCCCTTCGAGGCGCAGTGGGACCGGCAGGCCGCCATCGAGCCGAGGGTCGGCGAGATCAACGCACCCAGCGACGAACTGAGCGAGCGCTCGGCGTGGCTCGCCGACATCCTGCGCAGCCGTCGCCGGTGGAGCGACCTCGACGACGAGCGACGGCGATGGCGGGACGGCGTCGTCGACGCCCTCCTCGCCCATGCGGTCGACACGCTGGTCGTCACCCACTACATCGCCATCAACGCCGCTGTGGGTCACGCCACCGGCGACGACCACGTCGTGAACTTCCGGCCGGACAACTGCTCGTGCACGATCCTCGAGACCGACGGCTCGACGCTCACGGTCGTCGAGCTCGGCCGCGAGCGGGAGACGGCGATCAGGTGAGCGGCTGAGCCATGGCCTGGGAGCACACGGGCTTCGCCCAACAGATCCGGTTCGGATCAGGCGCCCTCGACGAGCTGTCTTCTCTCGTCCGCGATGTCGGTGCACGGCGGATCTTCCTCGTCACAACCGAGGGCCGCCTCGGCTCACCTGACGGCGAGCGTCTGCAGAAGATCCTCGGCCGCGAGCTGACGTCGACGTTCGCGGGCGTGCAGTCCCACGTGCCCGCGCCCGCCGTGCAGGCCGCCGTCCAGCAAGCGCGCCGCGACGGTGTCGACGCCGTCGTCTCCTTCGGCGGCGGTTCCTGTGCCGACCTGGCCAAGGCGGTGTGCTACTTCACCGAGCGCGAGGCGGGCACACCGGGGGCAACGTGGCTCGACCGTCCGGCGCTGCCGCACGTCGCCATCCCCACGACGTACTCGGGCGCCGAACTGACGCCGTTCTTCGGGATGACAGACCCGACGACCAGACGCAAGAGTGGGGGCGGGGGTCCCACCATTGCCCCGGTGGCCGCCATCTACGACCCCGACCTCACGGTGTCGACGCCCGCCCGGGTCCGCGCCGAGACAGGGATGAACGCGCTGGCGCACTGTGTCGAGTGCGCCTACTCGCCGGCCCGCACACCCGAGGCCGAGGCGGTGGCGCTCGCCGGCATTCGCCTGATCGCCCGGTGGCTGCCCGCCGTCGTCGACGACGCCGTCGACCTCCTTGCGCGCACGCACATGTTCGAGGGCGCCGTGCTCGGTGGGCGGGCGCTGCAGAACGCCACCATGGGCGTCCACCACGGACTGGCGCAGCTGATCGGCGGGCGTACGGGCATCCCCCATGGCCTGGCCAACGCCCTCATCCTCGCCGAAGCGATCCGCTTCAACGCCGAGGCCGTGCCCGAGGAGATGGGCCGCATCGCCGAGGCGCTCGGTCGACCTGACGACCCAGCCGAGGCCGTCGCCGAGCTCGTGGGCCGGCTCGGTCTGCCGAGGGGGTTGTCCGACGCCGGAGTGACCGACGACGACATCGACGCCGTCGTGCGGTTGTCGCGGGCGGACCCGAACGTGCAGTTCAACCGCCGACCGGTGTCCGAGGACGACGCACGCGCCATCCTCGAGGCCGCCTTCTGACTCTCAGGAGCCCTCTGTCCCCCAGAGGGCGTCGGGCAGGTGGCGGATGTGGTCCTTGGGGAGGCACATCCGCACGCCGATGCGTTGGGCGGCCACGATGACGTCGTGATCGAGGTAGGAGCTGAACAGGACGATCGCCTGGTCCGGGTTCTCGGCCAGGATGCGCCGCGCCGTGTCGAGACCGGTGATGCCGGGCATGCGGTGGTCGAGCACGACGACCTGGGGATGCTCGTCCCGAACGAACTCCACGGCGGTCGCGCCGTCGGCCACCTCGCCCGCCACCATCAGGCCGTCGTTGGCGATCTCGATGGTGGCACGCACGAGAGCGCGCATGTCCTCCTCATCGTCGACGATGAGCACGCGCATCTCCGACACGCCGTCTCCTTCCCAGCTGGCGCCGCCGCGGGAGCGCGGCGGCTCTCACGAGTGTGTGCCGCTTTCACACCCCGCGCAAGACGCGCATCGGGTCATTTTGGTGTCAACGTCACGCAACCGTGGCTGCCCGTCGAAAGGCGTACCCTGAGCACATGGAGACGTATGAGGTGCCCCGCTGGCGAGGGGTGAACCACCTCGCCCTCATCACGCCCGACATGGACAAGACCGTGCGCTTCTACCACGGCGTCCTCGGCATGCGTCTGGTGGCCACGCTCTCGGCCGGGCCCCTGCGGCACTACTTCTTCGAGATCGGGCCCCAGAACACGGTGGCCTTCTTCGAGTGGTCCGGCACCGAGACGTATGCCAAGCCGGCCGGCATGCCCACCGACCGGTTTCCCATGCAGTTCGACCACCTGTCGTTCAATCTTCCCGACGAGCAGGCCCTCGAGGAGCTCCAGCGCCGCCTCGACGCGGCCGGCGTCGAAGTCACCAAGGTCGTCGACCACGACATTGTCCGTTCCATCTACTTCACCGACCCCAACGGCATCGCCCTCGAAGCGTCGTGGTGGGCGCTCGACGTCACCGGACGTCCCGCCAACTATGACGACGACCGTGTCTTCGCCGATCCTCACCCCGTTCCGGCCGTCGAGGAGCTCCGCCGGTACGGGCGGCTCGGGTCGACCCCGACCACGCAACTGGCCGGCGACGACATCGTCGACCCGGTCTGACGCTTCCGGGTCGTTCCGAAGGCCTCCGGGTAGACTTCGGGCAAGACGCCGAAGAGGAGGCTCGCGCCCGATGAAGCGGATCCTGCCGGTCGACGAGTTGGCCCGCGACACGCGGTTCCAGCGGATCAACATCGAAGAGGTCGTCTTCGACCCCCGCAACGCGGTGCGCGACGACCGCTCGCAGCGGAACGCGTTCAAGCCGACCGACCCGGAGGCACCTGACGCGTCCCGGCAGTTGATGCACGGGATCTTCGTCGGCGAGATCCAGGCCCTGGAAGGGGCAGGGCGCACGTGTTGGGACTTCGACACAGGCGACGGACGCGACGAGGCGCCGTTCCAGCTCAAGCTCGACATGGCCCGGCAGTGCTGGGACGAGTCCCGCCACGTGGAGATCTCGGTGAAGCTCACCGAGCACATGGGCACCGAGATCGGCGAGTTCGCCGAGCAGACCATGCTGTACGAGGCCGCCTGCAATCCGGACCCCGTCCTGCGCCTCACCGGCGTCAACCGGGCCCTCGAGGGCCTGGCCATCGACGTCTTCAACACCATGCGCGACTTCGGCAAGGCGACCGGCGACCCCGTGCTCGAGTTCTGCGAGGACTGGATGCTCGCCGACGAGGTCACCCACGTGAAGATGGGCTCGGACTGGCTGCGCCGGCTGACCGCCGACGATCCCGACCGTCGCAAGGCCGCCCTCGACTTCCAGCGGGCGGTGGACCATCTGTTCAGCTTCGGCGGCCTGCGGGGCGACGACGAGGAGAACCCCATCCACCTGGCCAAGAAGTTCCGCCGCCTGGCTGGCTTCACCGACGACGAGATCACCGAGCTGGTCGACGTGGCGGCCCAGGCCTTCGCCGAAGCGCAGGCTCGTTCCGCCGCGGCCGCCTCTTCCTGACGCAGCTGGTTCTCGGGTCCCTCCTCCAGGTCCACAAGGCGTGGGCCTGGTTCGTGATCATCGGCAACGGCCTGGCGGGGGCGTGGGCCCTGGCCGCCCACTACTCGCCCGGCTTCCGGACGCGTGCGCTGTGGTGGTTCACCGCCTTCGCCGAGCTGGCGGTGTTCGTGCAGGTGGCGATGGGCGTGGGCCTGGTCGCCGGCCAGCATCTGAAGGCGCCGCAGTTCCACATGTTCTACGGCTTCGTCGCCATCATCGCCGTAGGGATCATCTACTCCTACCGCGTGCAGCTACGGCACCGGCTGTACCTGCTCTATGGCCTGGGAGGCATCTTCGTGATGGGCCTGGGCATCCGGGCCCTGCTCGTCGGGAGGACGTAGATGGGTGAGCGGATCCGACTCGTCGTCCTCTTCGGAGGCCGCTCGGCCGAACACGAGGTCTCGTGCACGACGGCGGTGAACGTGCTGCAGGCACTGGACCCCGATCGCTACGACGTCGTCCCCGTCGGGGTCACCCACGACGGCCGGTGGGTTCTGGCCGAGGAGGCGGCCAAGGTGCTCGCCGCCGGTGGCCCCGCCGCCCTCCCGCCCGCACTGACGGCCGAGGGTCCGGCGGTCGAGCCGATGGAGACCGTCGCCCAGACGGTCGTGCTTCCTCTTCTGCATGGGCCGTTCGGCGAGGACGGCACGGTCCAGGGCCTGCTGGAGGTGGCCGGGGTCCCCTACGTCGGCAGCGGCGTGCTCGGGTCGGCCGCGGCCATGGACAAGATCACGGCGAAGCGCCTCGCCGCCGAGGCGGGGATCGCCCAAGGCAAGTGGATCGGACTGCGCCGCGAGGTTCACGATTCCGGCCTGGCGGCGCGGGTGCAGGCCGAGCTGGGCTGGCCGGTGTTCGTGAAGCCGTCCAACCTCGGGTCGTCGGTCGGCGTCAGCAAGGCCGGGAACGCCGAGGAGCTCGTGGCCGCCCTGGCCTTGGCGTTCGCCTACGACGAGCGGGCGTTGGTCGAGGAGGCCATCGACGGCCGGGAGATCGAGTGCGGCGTGCTGGGCGATCCGCCCCAGGCGTCGCTGCCCGGTGAGATCCGGCCCAGCCGGGAGTTCTACGACTACGAGGACAAGTACCTCGTCGACGGCGCCGCCCTGCTCGTCCCCGCCCCGCTCTCGGCCGAGGAGACGGCGGACGTCCAGCGCCTGGCCGTCGCCGCCTTCGCCGCCGTGGAGGCCGAGGCCATGGCCCGCGTCGACTTCTTCTACGAGCGCCCGGGGCGGGGGTTTCTGCTGAACGAGGTCAACACCATCCCCGGGTTCACGCCGATCTCCATGTACCCGAAGATGTGGGAGGCGTCGGGCGTGCCCTACGCCGAGCTCATCGACCGACTCGTGCAGCTCGCCGTCGACCGCCACGCTCGCCGGTCGAGCCGTGTCGGACGGCGTCGGGAGCTCGGGGGCTGACGTTCGTCCACAGCGGCGGCCGTCCCTTTCCACACCTTTTCCCTCCTTGTGCTCCACAGGGCAGATGGCCGATCGTGAGTACCTCCAGCACAGGGGGCAGGCGGATGATCGTGAGGGGCACGGAGCTCGCGAGCGAGCTGCGGAGGCGGCACCTGGGACGCTCGGAGCTGCACGCCTGTCTCACCCGGACGGCGTCCTCCACGTGGGTACCGGGGGCGACGCTGAACGAGGCCCCGAGCGAGCTGCTGATGCTGGCCGCCCTGTCGCTGGCAGACGCCGTGGCCCGCCCGGCCGCCGTCCAGGCGGTGAGCCCCCTTACGAGAGGTGCACCACCGGACACGTCAGTGTCCTGGTGATGCCGTCGATGAGCTGGATGCGGCTCACGACCATCTTGCCCAGCTCGTCGACCGAGCCCGACTCGGCCCGGACGATCACGTCGTAGGGACCGGTCACGTCCTCGGCGGAGACCACGCCGTCGATCTTGTTGACTTCGTCGGCCACCTGGGCGGCCTTCCCGACCTCGGTCTGAATCAGCACGTAGGCGCTGACCGCCATCCGTTCACCCTCCCGCGTCGTGGTGAGGCATGGTAGGTCACATGGCGGGACCGCGGTTTGGTGACCGCAGCGAGGCGGGGAGGCTCCTCGGTGCGGAGTTGCGCGTCCGCGGCGTCGAAGGTGTGGGGACCGTCGTGCTCGGCATCCCGCGCGGCGGTGTGGTCACCGCAGCCGAGGTGGCGAGAACCCTGGACGCGCCGCTGGACATCGCCTTGGCCCGCAAGGTGGGCGCCCCCGGCAATCCCGAGCTGGCCGTCGGTGCCGTCGGCCCCGACGGCACGGCGGTGATCGACGTCGACTTGGCGCGGCGAGTGGGCGCGACCAACGAGTGGCTGGAAGGCGCCGTCGCCCACGCGCAACAGGAGGTCGCCGACCGCCAGCGCCGCTTCCGCGGAGAC
>CADDZP010000083.1 GCA_902812475.1 Actinomycetota bacterium
GCCGGAGGAGGACGCCGCGCCGGACTGCGGCCGCGCACACCCGCCGCCCCCAGCGCAGACCCTCTCGCGGCGGCGCCAGCTCCACGCCGCCCATGAGACCGCGCACGCGGACGTCGGCAACGGCCGCCTTATCGGCGACCTGGGCGTCGAGCGCCTTGGCCAGCTGCTCGCTGCGAGCGCGGACGTTCTCGAGCACGGCCCATTCGTCGAAGAGCTGCAGATGACGAAGCGCCACAGCCGCGGCGAGGGCGTTCCCGCTGTAGGAGTGCCCGTGGTAGAAGGTGCGCTCGCTGAGGTCCTCGCCGAGGAAGGCGTCGTAGACCCGCGGCGACGCCACCGTGGCCGACATCGGCAGGTAGCCGCCGGTGAGGCCCTTGCCGATGCACACCAGGTCGGGAGCCAGGCCCACCTGCTCGCACGCGAACAGCGTGCCGGTACGCCCGAAGCCGGTCGCCACCTCGTCGGCGACGACGAGCACCCCGTTGCGCTGACACGCGACAACGAGTTCGTCGAGCCCGTGGTCGGGCGCCATCATCATGCCGGCGGCGCCCTGCACCAGCGGCTCGAGGACGACGGCGGCGAGCGTGCGACCGAACTCGTCGACCATGCGAGCCGCCACCCGGTAGCAGTCGGGGTCGGCGTAGTCAGGGGCACGCAGAACGGGAAAGCGCAGCGGGTCGAAGACGTCGGTCCCGAAGCCGCCGGCGCCCACCGACAGCGAGCCCACGGTGTCCCCGTGGTAGGCGCCCCCGAAGGCGAGGTACGTCGTGCGCGCCGTCACGCCCTGGTTGGTGAAGTACTGGAAGGCGATCTTGAGCGCCTGCTCGACGGCCGCCGCCCCGTCAGAGGCGAACAGGAAGTGCGGCTGCTCGACGGGCACCACCGCGGCCAGCGCCTCGGCCAGCTCGACCACTACTCGGTTGCCGTTGCCCAGCATCGTCGAGTGGGCGACCTTGCCCAGCTGCTCGGTGAGGGCGGCGTCGAGCTCGGGGACCCGGTGGCCCAGCGTGTTGACCCAGAGCGACGAGATGGCGTCGAGGTAGCGCTTCCCGTCGACGCCGATCAGTTCCCGCCCTTCGGCCCGCTCCACCTCGACCGGCGCGTTGTCGAGGTACGACGCCATCTGGGTGAAGCCGTGCCAGACGACGGCGGCGTCCCGCTCGGCCCAACTCGGCGTCACGGAGGTCGTGTCTAGCGCGCCGAGCGTCAGGGACGGGTGCCGACCTCGGCGTGCGCAGTGCCGTCGACGGACCAGTGGCGCTCGGTGTGCCAGCCGCCGTCGTACGCCTCGAGCGTGACCTCGGCCGAGGCCCGCTCGCTGTTGGTGCACGTCGCTGTCGATCCGTCCGGGTCGACGTAGGTGAGGGCCACCGACCGCCCAGGAGGGATCACGACGCTGGCGTGGAGGCGGCGGCGGCGAGTGCGGACGCTGACGCTCCAGCGGGGCAGGTCGACGTGGGCCTTGCCGGTGACGGCGTTGGCCAGGTTGGCACGCGGCCAGTCCTTGCCCGCGACTCTGATCTTGACGACGGGCAGCGGCCGTACGTCGAGCGGTCCCCGCTTTCGAGGGGCGGCGGCGACGATCTCGATGACGTCGCCGTCGCCGAGGTCGGCGTGCAGCCACGCCCACCGCTCGGCGCTGCCGTGGCCGTAGATGCGAGCCAGCGCGCCGCGTGCCTCGCCGATGTCGACGTCGCCGACCCGGCCCCGGAACGTCGCCATGGGCCAGGGCACGATCTGGGCCGCGGGCAGCAGCTCCTTGTCCCACGTCATCTTCGGAAAGGTGTAGAGCGGCCGCGCCTCGTCGCTGAACGTCAGGTCCCACCCAGGCCCGCGCATCGAGCCGTCCTCGACGACCACGTCGCCGGCGCTGAACCAACCCTTGTCCTCAGGAGGCGCGGGGCCGAACCTCGTCGTCGTCGGCTCCACGGCGTCGTCAGCCGGGAACACCGAGAGCCACCCGTGGGCATACGGGTGGGCGTCTTCGTCGACCGGAGCGACGACCTCGTGGTGCAGCCAGTAGCCGTCGCCCGTGGCCAGGTCGGTGAACGTGGCGTACCAGACCTCGAGGCGGTGTCGCTCGCCCGCCCAGCGCGCCTCGCCTAGCCGACGATTCGCCATATGAGCACATAGTGGAGCACAGACGCGGCCAGCACCATCGAGTGCCACACCTCGTGGTACCCGAACACCTCGGGCACGGGGTCGGGGCGACGAGCGGCCAGGGCGGCGGCGCCCGCCGTGTACAGGACGCCACCGCCGAACATCAGCGCCGTGTCGACGCGGCCCAGCCTGGCGAGGAAGTCGCCGATGCCGAGCACGGCCAGCCACCCGACGACGATGTACATCGTCCCGCCGATGACACGGCTGCCCTCGAAGCGAACGAGTTTGGCGACGGCACCGAGCGCGGCGCCGGCCCATGTCAGCCCCAGCAGCCAGTAGCCCACGCCGTCGTGCAGCCCCACGGCGGCGACCGGCGTGTAGCTGGCGGCGATGAAGAAGTAGATGACGGCGTGGTCGAGACGACGAAGGCGGGAGCGGGCGCCGGGCGACCAGCCCAGCAGGTGGTACACCCACCCCACGCCGTAGAGGGCGACCAGACCGGCGGCGTAGATCGCCGTGGGCAGCGTGTGGGCGTGGGCCGAGGCCCGCACCAGCAGCGCGGCCGCGGCGGGGACGGCCGCCATGAAGCCGACCAGCAGCGGCCAACCCCGGAGGCGGGGGCACGACGGGTCGCCACTGAGCCGCTCGACTCGGCGCGACATGGTCTCGGCCATCGCCTCCAGTCTTGCCGCTCTCCCAGGCGTCTAGGCGGTATGGCCTCATATCCTGAGGAGATGGCTGTCACCGCGTCCACGGCGATCGAACTGGTGGAGGAGGTGTACGGCCGACTGGGCCAGCGCAGCGAGGTGGCCCGGCGCCGCCTCGGCCGTCCCGTCACCCTCGCCGAGAAGATCCTCTTCAACCACATGGCCGACCCCGAGGGCCAGCCCCTCGAACGCGGGCGCAGCTACAGCGAGCTCTACCCCGACCGGGTGGCCATGCAGGACGCGACCGCCCAGATGGCGCTGCTCCAGTTCATGACGGCCGGCCTGCCCCAGGTCGCCGTGCCGACCACGGTGCACTGCGACCACCTGATCCAGGCTCACGACGGCGCCGCCCGCGACCTGCTGGCCGCGGTCGAGACCAACCAGGAGGTGTACGACTTCCTGCGGACGGTCTCGGCCAAGTACGGCATCGGGTTCTGGCGGCCCGGCTCGGGCATCATCCACCAGGTCGTCCTCGAGCAGTACGCCTTCCCCGGCGGCATGATCATCGGCACCGACAGCCACACGCCCAACGCCGGCGGGCTCGGCATGGTCGCCATCGGGGTGGGCGGCGCCGACGCCGTCGACGTCATGGTGGGCCAGGCCTTCGGCGTGCGCTGGCCCGAGCTCATCGGCGTGCACCTGACCGGCCAGATGAGCGGATGGACGTCGCCCAAGGACGTCATCCTCCGCGTCGCCGACATCCTCACCGTCAAGGGCGGCACCGGTGCCATCGTCGAGTACTTCGGCCCGGGCACGGCGTCGATCTCGACCACGGGGAAGGCCACGATCTGCAACATGGGCGCCGAGATCGGCGCCACCACCTCGCTCTTCCCCTACGACGAGTACGGCGAGAAGTACCTCCGGGCGACCGGGCGCGACGCCATCGCCGACGCCGCCGAGGCGGTCTTCGGCGACCTCCGGCCTGACGACGACGTGGTCGCCGATCCCGAGCGCTGTTTCGACCGCGTCATCGAGATCGACCTGTCCACCCTCGAGCCCCGGATCAACGGGCCTCACTCCCCCGACTACGCCCACAAGGTCTCCGAGGTCGGCGAGCACGCGCGCCAGAACGGCTGGCCGGTCCAGATCAGTTCGGCGCTGATCGGGTCGTGCACCAACTCGTCCTATGAAGACATCACGCGCACGGCGTCGATCGCCCGCCAGGCGGCCGCCGCCGGCCTGCGGGTGAAGACGCCGCTGCTCGTCACGCCTGGCTCCGAGCGGGTGCGGGCCACGATCGAGCGCGACGGTCTGCTCGCCGACCTCGAGGCCATCGGCGCCACCGTGCTCGCCAACGCCTGCGGGCCGTGCATCGGCCAATGGAGGCGTGACGACGTCCAAGAGGGCGACGTCAACGTGATCGTCAACTCGTACAACCGCAACTTTCCCAAGCGCAACGACGGTCTGTCGTCGACACTGGCGTTCGTCACCTCGCCCGAGACGGTGATGGCCTACGCCTTGGCCGGCACGCTCGACTTCAACCCGTTGACCGACGACATCGACGGCGTGCGCCTCGAGGAGCCCCACGGCGAGACGCTGCCCCAGCGGGGCTTCGAGTCGGGCACCGAGGGCTTCGTCGCCCCGCCCGAGGACGGCTCGGATGTCGAGGTCGTCGTCGATCCCAACAGCGAGCGCCTGCAGCTGCTCGAGCCGTTCCCGGCCTGGGACGGCGAGGACTACGTGGAGCTGCCCGTGTTGATGAAGGCCAAGGGCAAGTGCACCACCGACCACATCTCCGCAGCAGGCAAGTGGCTGCGGTTCCGCGGTCACCTCGAGAACATCTCGGGCAATCTCTTCCTCGGCGCCGTCAACGCCTTCACCGGTGAGGCGGGCGCAGGACGGTGCCCGGTGCACGAGACGACCGAGCCCTACCCCGACGCCGCCCGCCACTGCCGCGAGGCCAGCGTCTCCTGGGTCGCGGTCGGCGACGAGAACTACGGCGAGGGCTCCTCCCGCGAGCACGCCGCCATGGAGCCCCGCTTCCAGAACGCCAAGGTGGTCTTCGCCCGATCGTTCGCCCGCATCCACGAGACCAACCTCAAGAAGCAGGGCATGCTCGCCCTCACCTTCGCCGACCCGTCGACCTACGACCGGATCGGCGAAGAGGACACCGTCTCTGTCCTCGGCCTGGCCGAGCTGGCACCCGACAAGCCCGTCCAATGCCGCATCCACCATGCCGACGGCTCCACCACCGACTTCCAGTGCACCCACACGATGTCGGCCGAGCACATCGAGTGGTTCCGGGCGGGCAGCGCCCTCAACCTCATCCGCCAGAAGTACCACTCGTCCTCGGCCTGACCACTGCCCTCGGTCGCTCCGCTGGTTGCGGTCGCCAACTGCTGCTCTCAAAGGGGGCGGTGGCGCCGGACGGACGATCTCGTGCACCCGAGTGGTTGTTGGAACGGGACAAACCGCTCACTTCACAGCCCTGGGTGGTGCATGAGAACAGGTTCACGAGTTTGAACGGCTGGAATGGCTGTTCCAATTCGGTCATACCTGCGCAAGCGGAGCAGGCCAACAGCCACACGGGCCCTTGAAAGCACGAGCCGCGCCCGGAGCCGCAGTTCGACAACGGCACGCCGACGCCAGGTCAGCTGCCGTTATGGCGCTCGCGGGAGCCGCTCAGGAAGGCGGCAGCGTGCGAGCGAGCTCCTCCGGTGAGGGCTCGCGGCGCTCCCGGGACTCGGGCGGCAACAGGTCCATGATCGCCGCCATGATGGCGTCGGTGTCGGCCTCCGCATCTGTGTAGTCGAGCGGCACCGGCGATCCGACGCGTACCTGGATCGACGGCGGGTGCACGACGGTGGTCAGATTGGGGAGGCGGGAGCTGCGGGGCCAAACCTTCTCGGTGCCCCAGAGGCCAATCGGTATGACCGGCGCCCGGGTCATCGCCGCCAGACGGGCGGCGCCCCACTTGCCGCGCAGCACCGGGTCGAAGAATGCCTCCCCGCGGGGAATCGTGCCCTGGGGCATCAGCGCCACCAGCTCTCCGCCCTCGATCGCCTCGGCCGCCGCCCGCAGAGGCTCGTCGGACCCGCTCCCCCGCTCGACGCGGATGCCACCCAGGGCCCGGGCGAGCGGCCCGATGACGGGGGCGTCGAAGACCTCCGCCTTGCCGAGGAAGCGGATGGGGCGGCCGGCCTGCCCGACGGTGACGGCCATGGTGGCGACGTCGAAGTAGCTGCGGTGGTTGGCGACGACGATGACCGGTCCCGACCGGGGGATGCGATCGGCGCCGGCGATGTCGAAGCGGGCGTATGGATAGGCCGCCGGGTTGAGGAACGGGCGCAGCAGGTCGAACGGCTCCACGCCGAGCACCTTCGGCACACCCGGCGGCGCGTCGAGGTGGCGCACCGGCCAGCGGCGTACGAACGCCACAGCCTGCAATCGGAGGTCGGGGTTCACGGCGACGGGATGACCGACGGCCGACAGCAGCGGCACGTCGAAGAAGCTGTCCGAGTAGGCCCAGCTCTCGGCCACGTCGACGTCGTGCTGCGACGCCCAGTCCCGTACGGCGCTGAGCTTTCCCCGCGCCCACACGAACGGCCCCTCGAGCCCACCCGTGTAGACGCCGTCGCGCACCGAGTACCGCGTGGCGATCACGTCGTCGACCTCCAAGCGCGCGGCCAGCGGAGCGACCATGTCGTAGGGCGTCGTCGTCGCCAGCACCACCGGCCGGCCCGCCTTGCGGTGCTCGTCGAGCAGCTGCCTGGCGTACGGCACCACGTCGTCCGAGAGCCGGTCGGCCGCCGTCTCGGCGGCGGCGCGCACGGCGTCGGGCGCCCAGCCCTTGGCGACCTGGGCGGCCATGCGGGCGAGGCCCATGGTGACCGCCGACTCCCCGAGCGCGTCGTTGAGCCGGTACACGAGGTCCATCCCCGGGATGTGGCGGTCGGGCGCCACGCCCGCCTGCACCAACGCCTCGGTGAGCACCGGTCCGCTGGCCTTGCGCAGCAACGTGCGGTCCAGGTCGAAGAACGCCGCGCCCCTTGCCACGGCGCGAAACCTACCCGGCGGCCGCCGTCGGCGCCGGTGCTCTACGCCGTGCCGATCAACCTGCCGGTCACTTACCGATCACGGGCAGCTGCTGCAGGGCGGGCTCGATCTCACCCCGCGTCACCACGTTGTCCCAGCGGGCAGCGATCTTGCCGTCGGCGCCGATCAGGAAGACCCACGGCTCGTTGAGGTTGTCGTTGCGGAACAGCCAGTCGGTCGCCGCCTTGTTGGCCGTCTGCTGCTGGTAGTCCTTCCAGATCTCGACGTGGATGAACGTGGCGCGGTCACCGTAGGTCTTGGCCAGGTCACCGACCATGTCGGTGATCGGCCCGCAGAAGCGGCTGATGCAGTAGACGGGCGACGAGAACACCACAACCGTGGGCCGGTGCGCGGCCACGGCGGCGGCGATCGTGCTCTGATGCAGCTCGGGATCCGGGATCAGACCACCGGCGCCGGCCCTGGAGTCGACCGAGGCGGGCGCGACGCCGGGCGTGTTCATCGTCGGGTTGTCGCTCGGGATGGCGGCGTCGCCCACGGCGGGGATGGCGTGGCGCTCGAGGACCTGGAAGCTGGTGTCGGCCTGCTTCTGCTTCCCACCCACGTCCGCAATCACGTGGGCTTGCCAGAAGCCGGCCCGGTCGAACCCGGCCTGGGCCAGGTAGACGCCCTTGGGCCCCGCCGGGGAAACGATCTCGGGCGTCGTCTTGGAGGCGTCGATCTGCTGGCCCGGCGTGGGCAGGAACGTCGCCGTCATCGGCGCCCCGAGCTGGCACGGACCGTTCGCCTTGGCCGATCCGAGGAAGCAGAACTGCAGCTGGATCGTGCCGTACGACACGCCGCGCTGGTCGTTGGTGAACAGCCCGATCAGATACCGCGACGGCGGCCCCGCGGCCAGGTCGAAGCTGGCCGTCTCGGCCGACAGCCCGGTCGGCGAATCGGTGCCCGTCGACGCCTTTTTCGAGCCTCCGCCGCTCGAGCAGGCGGCCAGCACACACGCGGCGACGGCGAATGCGGCGATCACCCGGAATCTCACGTTGCTCATACAACCAGCCCGGCGCCGACCACCCCCGGCGGGCGGTCTTCGCATGCGCAAACCGTTGGTTTGGGAGCTTCCGCCTCCGGGTACCGCCCAAAGAGCGGGTTGAGCATGCAGCCACGCTCGCTGCATCCGAGGAGAGACCCCCGATGAGCCTCTTCCGTCCGCTCGCGGAGAGCCTGGAACACTTCGTCTACGACCGCGTCTGCGGCCTGGCAATCCTCGCGCCGCCCGACCGCGGAGGCGCAACGCATTCCGACTCGCTGGCCTCGCCGTTCGGCAGCGCCACCGACGGGGCGCCGTTGGCCCGACCATGACGCAGCTCGCCAGCCCAGCCCGACTGACCCCCGCCGACCTCAGCGACCTCCATCGTCAGTACCAGGGGACGCGGGACCCGGCCGTCGCCCGCCAACTCGTCGAGGCCCACAGCGGCCTCGCCCACCGTTTGGCGAGCCGCTTCAGCAACCGGGGCGAGTCGCCCGAGGACCTCGCCCAGGTGGCCCTCCTTGGACTGCTGAAGGCCATCGACGGGTTCGACCCAGACCGTGGCCTCCGCTTCTCCACGTACGCCACCCCGACGATCCTCGGCGAGCTCAAGCGGCACTTTCGTGATCGCGGGTGGGCTGTCCGCCTCCCGCGACGGGTCCACGACCTGTACCTCAACGTCCAGCACGCCATCGATGACCTGGCCCAGGAACACCGCCGGTCACCGACGCTCGAAGAGATCGCCGAGCGTGTGTGTGCCTCGGTCGAAGAGGTGGTCGAGGCCGTCGAGGCCGGCGGCTTGCGCCGATCAGCGTCGATCGACGCCCGTGTCGGCCCCGACGACGAGCGGTCGCTGGCGTCCACGCTCGGCGCCGACGATCCCGAGTACGCCGGGGTCGAGCGTGGCCTCACGCTGGCCGCAGTGGTGCGGCGCCTCCCCGAGGTGGAGCAGGAGATCGTCCGCCTGCGTTTCGTGGAGGGCCTCACCCAGCTGGAGATCGCAGAACGCGTGGGCCGCAGCCAGATGCAGGTGTCCCGACTGCTCGCCCGCAGCCTCGACCGCCTCCGCGGCTGGGTGACCGAGGGCCCGGCCGCTTAGTCATTCTTCGACGCCCGGCTGGCCCGTCTGCCCTGGCGGCGGAGCTGCACGATCCGGGCCGCGCCGATGAGAACCGCCGTCAGTGCGCCCAAGATCGCCGCGGCCAACAGAGCGACGCCGACGGACTGGTTGCCCTTCACCCACAGGAACTTGATCTGCACGTGCTCGCTGTTCTGTGCGATGAAGATGACGACCAGGAGAAGGGGGATGAGGGCGCCGACGAGTAGCCACCACGTACGGGAGATGCGAGTGGCGCTCGGGAACTCAGGCGTCGACCCGGGGCGCTCGGCCATCACACTGTTGTACACAAGTGCAAGGCCGCGTGCATGGTAAGTGTGAGCTGTGCCCGAGCCTGAGACCGCGAGCCCCTGGTGGCGTCGTCCATCGGTGGTGCTCGCCGCGTCCTACCTGGCCGGGGCGATCCCGTTCTCGAACCTCATGGCCCGGCGCCGCCGGGGCATCGACCTTCGCACCGTCGGATCGGGCACCGTGTCGGGCACGTCGCTCTACCAAGTGGCCGGGTTCGGCGCGCTCGCGTTGTCTGGCATCTGCGACATCGCCAAGGGCGCCGTCGGACCCGCACTCGCCGGTCGTGACCGGCCGGAGCTGCAGGCGGCGGCCTGCGCGGCCGCTGTCGCCGGGCACAACTGGTCGCCGTTCCTCAACGGCGCGGGCGGCCGTGGCATCTCGCCGGCCATCGGCGCACTCGGCGCCGCCGCGCCGGCCGGCAGCGCCATCCTGCTCGGCGGGATGACGGCCAGCAGGCTGGGCGGCGAGACGGCGATCGGCTCACTCGTCGCCGACGCCGTGCTCGTCCCCGTCCTCGGACGCACCGCCGGCCGCCGCGGCGCGCTGGCGGCGGCGGGCGTGGTCGCTGTCATGCTCGTCAAGCGCCTCACCGGCAACGCCCCGGTCCCGCGCCACCGGCGGGCTCGCACCTACCTCAACCGGCTGATCTTCGACCGCGACACCACCCGCAAGGCGCACGGCGTCACCTAGAGACTCTGCTGCGTCAGGCGGACACCGGGATGGCCGCCGTGTCCAGCGTCCAGGCCACGGCCTCGTCGATGACGGGGACAGCCTCGCGGTGGTAGGCGTGGCCCATGCGGGGCACGATGAACAGGCGCCGCTCGCCCCCACCCGCGGAGAACAGGCCGGCCGCCTCTCGCACCGGAATGAACCGGTCGCGGTCACCGTGCACGACGGCGAGCGGCGAAGACACGCGGCTAGCCAGTGCGCGCGGCGGCTCGGCGTTGCTCCAGTGGGGTGACAGACGGACGCGGAAGAGCTTTGCGGCGAAGGCCCGCCCCGCCCTCGTGCGAATCATGCCCGTCAGGGCGATCGTCCCCGGCGAGGCGTGCAAACGCCAGTCGGCCGGCGTGCTCACGGTGACGACGCCGGCCAGGTTCGGATCGTCGGCGGCGTAGCGCAGCACGGCGATGCCACCCATCGACGCCCCGACCACGACCACGGGCAGCTCCGCCTCCCGGGCGTGCGCCACAGCGGCGGCGACGTCGTGGCGCTCGAGGTCACCGAGTGTGCACACGCCGGCCGACTCGCCGTGGCCGCGCGCGTCGTACGCCAGCACGTCGAAACCTCGGTCCCGCAACGACTCAGCCACGGCGACCAGCTCGGCGTTGTCCTTGGTGGCAGCCAGTCCGGCGACGAGCACGACGGTGGCACGGGAGTCGCCAACGGCCGACCACGAACGAGCAGCGAGCTCGATGCCGTCGCTGGTCCTCAACATTGGCATGCTGCGTCGCAGCGTACTGCGCGCGGACATGCTTTCAGTTGGCGGGTGCGGTGACGACCGAAATGTTGTGCTTGCGCAGGGCTTGCTTGAACCAAATGGTCGATGCGCCGACGGCGGCACCGACCAACAGGAAGCCGCCGATCGTCTTGGCCGCCATGAATGTGCCGACCGGCTGGCTCATGAGCAAGGTGATCGACACGGCCGCGTTGGCGAGGTTGACGAACGCCCACAACAGGGTGATGCGGATGAACACGCGCTGCACGCCGGGCAGGCGCATGACCTCGGGCTCGAGGGGTACGAAGTCGTGGGCCAGGCGCTCGGCGAGAGGGCGGCCGGCGGGCACCGACAGCAGGAAGGCGGCGGCGATGGCAACCGTCGTCAACGTGGGCTGCAGGAAGTAGACGAACACGCTTCCGGTGGCGAAGGCGGCGATCGTGCGGGCGGTGATGCCGAGGGTGCCCAGCACCAGGATCCCGGGGACGCGCTGTCCCGTGACCAGCCGGCGGATGATGGCGGTGTACGACCAGGCCAAGGCGGCCAGCAGGGCTCCCCACACGCCCGCCGTCCACAAGAAGGCATAGAACAGGATGAGCGGCACGATCGTCGCCTCGAGCAGCTGCGGGGCGGCGTGGCGCGCCATGGTGCGAAGGCGAGGAAGCTCCACCCTGGCAGGCATGACTGTGTATCGGCCCGACGTCGGCCGTTCTGTAGGGCGGTCGCGCCAGGACTTGGCTCTCTCAACGACGCCGGCGCCCGGGGAGTTCCAGTCCGTGTCCGCTTGGCGTCGGTATGGTCGTCGAGCGATGCGTGACCCGTATCCCCCGATCGGCGACTACGCCGTCATCGGTGACTGCCACTCGGCCGCTCTGGTGTCACGCGAGGGTTCGATCGACTGGGCCTGCGCACGCCGCTTCGACGCGGGCAGCGTGTTCGCCCGCCTGCTCGACTGGGAGCGGGGTGGCTACTTCTCGATCGCCCCCCGGCACCCCTCCGA
>CADDZP010000084.1 GCA_902812475.1 Actinomycetota bacterium
GCGGCGTCGAGGAAGTCATGTGAGGCCTCCAGCCCGTCGACGTCGACGTCGACGCCGGCGTCGCGCAGTAGCCCTGCCCGCACAGCCCGTCCTTCGGCCGTCGTCTTCTTCGGAAGCTGACGGCCGCCCGCGAGGAGTCGGAAGCCGCCGTAGGGATAGGCCTCGACGGGATCATGGCCGGCTGACCGCAGGACGGCGAAGAGCTCGATGCCCGCCGCCATCCACGTCCCCGGTTGCGGTTCGGGCGGCGTCGACCACGGCACCCAGATCCCGTACTCCCGGCCGAGGGCGATCTCGCTGCAGCGGCCGAGCCGGAACTTGCGGGCGACCGACTCGTCGGCGGCGTGCGGCGCCGTGCTCCACGCCCCGGGTGAGTCGACGGCGATGCCCTTCGCCCTGCGCAGCAGACCGGCCACTCGCTCCTTGTCGGCAGCCGCGACCACCTCGGCTATCTCGATCCGGCGGTGGGCGTTGAGTCCGACCAGATGAAATCTGTGCGCCCCCACGTCGACACCGGCCCACACGCGCGCAAGAGTAAGGACATGCAGAGGCTCACCGGACTGGACGCCACGTTCCTGTACCTCGAGACGCCGTCGATCCACATGCACGTGGCCATGACGGCGGTGTTCGACCCGTCAACCGTCCCAGGCGGCTACTCGTTCGAGAAGGTGAGGGACCTGGTCGAGAGCCGGCTCCATGTCCTGCCGCCGTTCCGGCGGCGGCTCGTGGAGGTCCCCTTCCAGCTCCACCATCCGTTGTGGATCGAGGACCCCGACTTCGACCTCGACTACCACGTGCGGCGGGCGGCCTTGCCGTCGCCGGGGGGTGCCCGGGAGCTGGCCGAGTTCGCGGCCGACGTCTTCAGCCGCCCCCTCGACCGCAGCCGGCCCCTGTGGGAGATGTACGTGATCGAGGGCTTGGAGGACGGCCACATCGCCTCTATCACCAAGACGCACCACGCCGCCATCGACGGCGTGTCGGGGGCCGAGCTGACCGTCAACCTGCTCGATCTGCAGCCCGAGCCCGCCGACGTGCCGCCGCCGGAAAAGCCGTGGGAGCCCGACAGCGTTCCCTCGGACGCCGAGCTCGTCGCCTACGCCCTCAGCTCACTTGCCCGCCAGCCGTTCCAGGCCGCCAAGGCGGCGCGGCGCACGGCGCTGGCCGCCGTGAACATCCGCCGCCGCAACCGCCTGCCCGACACGGTCCCGCCGCCGGCGCCGTTCAGCGCCCCGTTCACGCCGTTCAACACGTCCGTCACCCCTCGCCGGCGCTTCGCGTTCACCGAGGTGCCTCTCGACGACGTGAAGATGGTGAAGAACGCCCTCGGCGGCACCGTGAACGACGTCGTCCTCGCCATGTGCGCCGGCGCCCTGCGCGGCTATCTGCTCGGCAAAGGCGTACTGCCCGACCGGGGCCTGGTCGCCATGGTGCCGATCTCGGTGCGCACGGACGACCAGAAGAGCTCCATGGGCAACCGCGTCTCGTCGATGCTGACCGGTCTGGCCACCGACATCGACGATCCCGTCGAGCGCTTCCGGCTCATCTCGGCCGGCACGCGTCAGGCCAAGGACCAGGACAAGGCCATCGGCGCCGAAACGTTGATGGACTGGACCGAGTTCGCGGCGCCGGCCCTGGCCGCCCGGGCCGCACGCCTCTACAGCCGGACGAAGGTCGCCGACCGGATGCGCCGGCCCATGTTCAACGTCACCATCTCGAACGTCCCCGGCCCGCCGTTCCCGCTCTACTGCGCGGGCGCCCGGATGCTGACCATGTACCCCATGGGGCCCATCGGCGACGGCCTCGCCCTCAACATCACGGTGATGAGCTACATGGACTCCATGTACTTCGGCCTGGTCGCCGGCCGGGAGGCGGTTCCCGACGTCTGGGACCTGGCCCACGGCATCAACCGCAGCCTCGACGAGCTGACCAAGGCCGCCGACGCCACGGGGCGCTCCTGATAAAGTTCAATCCCTCGCGGACGTGGCTCAGTTGGTAGAGCACAACCTTGCCAAGGTTGGGGTCGCGGGTTCGAATCCCGTCGTCCGCTCCAGCCAGCCCGTCAGCCCCGGTAGACGTGGGGCATGAGGGCGTTGGGTGGGATCACGCCCAGCTTGCCGGCCCGGTAGTCATCGAGGGCCTGCTGCAGTTCGGCCTTGGTGTTCATGACGAACGGGCCGTACCAGGCGACGGGCTCGCCGATGGGCTGGCCGCCGAGGACGATGACCTCGAGGGCCTCATGCCCGTCGGTGGCGCGGACGGTGATGCGGTCACCGGCGCCGAACACTGCCAGCTGACCGCCCTGGATCGGCGTGGCGTCGGCCCCGACGCTTCCACGGCCGGAGAGCGCGTAGACGAGCGCGTTGAAGTCCCGGCGCCACGGAAGTGACAGCCGGGCGCCAGGCGCCACCGTTGCGTGGAGATACGTGATCGGCGTGTGCGTCTCACCCGGCCCGCGGTGCCCGCCGACGTCGCCGGCGACGATGCGGACAAGGGCGCCGCCGTCGGAGGACGTCACCAGCCCGACCTGCGCGCCCTCCAGGCTCTGGTATCGGGGCGAGGTCATCTTGTCCTTGGCCGGGAGGTTCACCCAGAGCTGAAGGCCGTGGAACAGGCCCCCGCTGATCACGAGTTCCTCGGGAGGCGTCTCGATATGCAGGATGCCACCACCCGCGGTCATCCACTGGGTGGCTCCGTCGGTGATGACGCCGCCGCCGCCGTGGGAGTCCTGGTGCTGGAACGTGCCGTCGAGCATGTACGTCACGGTCTCGAAGCCGCGGTGGGGGTGCCAGTTGGTGCCCTTCGGCTCGCCCGGGGCGTAGTCGACGGCGCCCATCTGGTCCATGTGGATGAAGGGGTCAAGCTCCTCGACGGGCACGCCGGCGAACGCCCGGCGCACCGGGAAGCCCTCGCCCTCGAAGCCGCTCGGGGCCGTCGTCACCCGCACGACCGGACGCTCGGTCTCGTCGGGCCCGGGCTCGGCCAGGCGGGGCAGGGTCAGCGTGTCAGCGGTGACGGCGGGCATCGGTCTCCGATCGTTGCGTGCGCAAGTACATCTCGTGTAACAGCCGAGCTGCCGCCGATGTTCCACGGTGCGAGCGCACGCGGGGTTGTGGCGTCGTACATTGGCCCAGTCGCCGAGCACCCTGACACCGCACCACCCGACCGCGCACCCGACGGGGACGCTTTCATCGACGCTGTCCTCGACTCGGCCGATGACGCGATTGTCGGCCTGGACGCCAACGGCGTGGTCACGCGATGGAACGCCGGTGCCCGCCGCCTCTTCGGGTACGAGGAAGCAGAAGCGGTCGGCCGGCGGGCGCCGTCGCTGTTCGCCGAACACCGGCGGGCCGAGGGGGTAGGCCTCCTCGAGCGGGCGCTGCTGGGGGAGCGGGTCGAGCGGGCCGAGAGCGACGCCGTTCGAAAGGACGGCTTGGTTGTGCCCGTGTGGCTCACGGTGACGCCCGTCTTCCGTCGGTCGGCGGCACCGACGGAGGTCGTCGCCGTCATCCGCGACGTCAGCGAGCAGAAGCTGGCGGCGGCGACGTTGGCCGAAAGCGAAGAGCGGCTACGGGAGAGCGAGGTCCTGGCCCACACCGGCGCCTGGCTCTGGGACGGTCATGACCGCGTGCAGTGGTCCGAAGGCATGTACGGCATTCACGGGCTCGGCCCCCGCGACTTCGACGGAACGCTGGCGGCCCATTTCGCGCTCGTGCTCGCCGACGATCGCCAGGCGGCCAGCGCCGAGCTGCTGGCCGCCTTCGGCGCCCGACGGCCGTTCGAGACCGAGTACCGCATCGAGCGTCGTGACGGCGCCACCGTGTGGGTCTACGTGCGCGGCCAGCCGCTGTTCGACGGCCTCGAGCGCCTGCAGGGCATGACCGGCATCTACCAGGACGTCTCGGAGCGTCGGCGGGCTGAGCAGGACCGGCGCCTGCTCAGCGAGGCGCAGATGCGTCAGACGCAGGCCCGGGAGATCAACGACGAGATCGTCCAGCGTCTCGTCGTAGCCCAGATGGCCTTCGAGCTCGGCGAGCACGACCGAGTCAACGACGCGCTGCAGACCACGCTGGAGACCGCTCGCCACCTGGTCACCGATCTGCTGGGCGACGGCCCCATCGAGCCGGGCACGTTGCGCCGCACGTCGAGCGCCGAGTCGGCGTAGAGATCGGCCGCATCATCGTCGTGCGTCACGACGGCGACCGGCTCGTCCTCGAAGGCGAGCGTCTCTTCGACATCCGAGACTTCGGCCTCAAACCGCCGAGGATCCTCATGCTTCGGGTTGACCCCACGGTGACGGTGCGAATCCGGCTCGTGGCCGAGCCGGCATGATCGAGCTGCCGGTCAGAGCGCGTCGCGGGCGGCGGCCACGGCCGCTTGACCCAGGCTGATGCCGCCGTCGTTCGGGGGCACCTGGGAGTGCACGAGCACGCGGAAGTCGCGCGCCGACAGGCGCCGCGCGACCCCCTCGAGCAGCAGCTGGTTCTGGAAGACGCCGCCGGAAAGGGCGACGGTGCGGATCGCCGTCTCCTGGCGGAGCAGGGCACACGACTCGGCGACGGCGTCGGCCAGGCCGTTGTGGAAGCGGGCGCCGATGGTGCCGATGTCGACGCCGGCGCGTGCATCGTCGGTGACGGCCCGGACGAGGTCGACAGCCGAGATGACAAGCGAGGGACCAGGAAGGACGGGCACCGGGTAGGCGTCGTCGACTGACGGATCGGACGCCTGTTCCAGCTCGATGGCTGCCTGACCTTCGTAGTTGACGGCGTCGCGCACGCCGGCGATGGCGGCCACGGCGTCGAAGAGCCGGCCGGCACTCGACGTCCCGGGCGCGTTTGCCGTCGACCGGGCGACGGCCACGACCTGGTCCCACCGGTCGCCGTTGCGCTCGATCACAGCCAGCCCACTCGGTGGCCAATCGTCATAGGCGCGGTCGAGCCAGGCCGCGGCCATGCGCCACGGTTCCTTGATGGCCGCCGTTCCCCCGGGCATCGGCACCGTCTGCAGATGGCCGGCCCGCTCGAAGTCGGTGAGGTCGGCGACGAGCAGCTCGCCACCCCAGATCGTGCTGTCGACGCCGTAGCCCAGCCCGTCGAACGCGACGCCGATCACGGGGCCGGTCTCGCCGTTGTCGGCGAGGCACGAGGCGATGTGGGCGTGATGGTGCTGCACGCCGACGAGGTCGATGTCGGTCAGGCTCTGGGCGTGCTTGGTCGACAGATACTCCGGGTGGAGGTCATGGGCCACGACCTCGGCGACGACGTCAAACAGACGGCTGAAGTGCTCGACGCCCTCGGTGAACGACCGCATCGTCTCGTAGTTCTCGAGGTCGCCGATGTGGTGGGACACGAAGGCGCGCTCGCCCTTGGCCAGGCAGAACGTGTGCTTGAGCTCGGCGCCGCACGCCAGGACGGGCCGGCGGAGAACGTGTGGCAGTCGGATCGGCTTCGGGGCGTACCCGCGGGAGCGGCGCACGAGCAGCTCCCGGCCCGCGAAGGTGCGCGTCACCGAGTCGTCGGTGCGGATGTGGATGGGCCGGTCGTGGGTGAGGAAGGCGTCGGCGATGCCGCCCAGCCGTTCGAAGGCGTCGCCGTCGCGGTAGGCGATGGGCTCGTCGGAGACATTGCCGCTCGTCAGGACGAACGGCTGGCCCAGGTCCTGAGCGAGCAGGTGGTGGAGCGGGGTGTAGGGAAGCATCACGCCCAGCCACCGGTTCCCGGGCGCGACCGACGCCGCCACGGGCGCAACCCTGCGCCGTCGCAGCAGCACCACGGGTCGTCTCGGCGACTGCAACAGCGCCGCCTCCGCGTCGTCGATGTCGACGAGCGTTCTGGCGGCGTCGACGTCGGCGGCCATCACCGCGAACGGCTTGTCCTCGCGGTGCTTGCGCGAACGCAGGGCCCCCACTGCGTCCTCGTCCGACGCAAGCGCCGCCAGGTGATAGCCGCCGAGCCCTTTGACGGCCACGATCTGCCCGGTGCGGAGGGCGTAGACCGCGGCGGCGAGCGCGTCGTCGCCTCTTTGTCCAACGAACGAGAGCGTCGGGCCGCAGGCCGGGCAGCAGACGGGCTGCGCGTGGAAGCGGCGGTCGGCCGGGTCGTCGTACTCGCGGCGGCACGCCTCGCACATGGCGAAGCGGGCCATCGTCGTGTTGGGCCGGTCGTACGGGACATCGGTGACGATGGTGAAGCGGGGTCCACAGTTGGTGCAGTTGACGAACGGGTAGCGGTACCGGCGGTCGGCGGGGTCGAACAGCTCGGCCAGGCAGTCGGTGCACGTCGCCATGTCGGGTGACACGAGCGCCTGGCGGTCCCCGCTGGGGTCGCTGTCGAGGATGACGAAGTCGTGATCGCCCACGACGGGCACGCTCTCCACGTGGATGCGGTCGACGACCGCCAACGGCGGAGGGTCGCCGCGTACCGCCTCGATGAATTTGTCGACGGCCCCCTCGCCGCCTTCGACCTCGATGAACACACCCTTGGTGTCGTTGCCGACGTGCCCACTGAGCCCGAGGCGCCGGGCCAGACCGTGGACGAAGGGCCGGAAGCCGACGCCCTGGACGACGCCGGCGACGACGACGCGCGCTCTTACAGCGCCTCTTGGGTCAGCGTCCACAGCACGTGGTACACGGTGGTCTGCGCCTCCTGGATGCGGTGGACCGACGCCGACGGGATGACGAAGAGATGGTCGATGGTTCCCGCATTCGCGGCCTCGGCCATCGGCCCGCCGTCGTAGCCGGCCAGGCCGACGGTCAGCATGCCGATCCGTGTGGCCTGCTCGAAGGCGCGCAGCACGTTCGCCGACCCGCCGCTCGTCGACACACCGATCGCGACGTCGCCGGACCGGCCGAACGCCGCCAGCTGCCGGGCGAACACGACGTCGAAACCGACGTCGTTGGCCAGCGCCGTCAGCACGGCGACGTCCTCGGTGAGGCACGCGGACGGGTACGGGCGCCCGTGGGGCGGGTGCACGAACAGATGGGCGATGTCGGCGGCGTCGGTGCTGCTGCCGCCGTTGCCGAACGTGAACACCCGGGCGCCGCCATCCAGGGCCCGCTTCATCGCCGCCGCGCACTGCCCCAACTCGGCGCCGTAACGCGCAGCGACATCGGCGCGCAGGCGAGCGATGTCCTCCACCTTGGCGACCGTCGACCGGGTGGCCTGGGCCATCACGTCCTCGGCGCCCGCGCCCTCGTAGAGGAACGGGTAGAGCGACTCGACGCTCACCGGTCGGCGTCCACGACGGCGATCGCCTCCTTGGCGTGGACGAGGACCCTGCTGCCGACGCGCGCCTCGACGAGGGCCACGCTGACTTCTTCGAGCGTTGAGCCGGTGTCGACGACCGCGAGGTCGCCGTCCCGCAACTCGACGACGCGGACCTCGACGGCCTCGTCCGAACAGGTGACGCAGTGGTCGTCCACACAGATGGCCGGGAGCGACCCGGGCTGCTCGAGGAAGACATGGGCGAGCTCCCACAGCACGTGGTACGTCGTGACGTGGAGCTCCTTCACGACGAGGGCGTCGTCGGACGCCGCCGTCAGCAGGTGGTCGACGACGCCGCTTCGAGCGACGGCGCCGCCGTCGCCACCGACGAGGGCGACGGTCAACAGGCCCAGCTGCCGGGCCAGCTCGAGAGCCCGTAGGACGTTGGTGCAGTTCCCGTCCGGCGACACGCCGAGGGCGATGTCGGACGCCGTGGCGAGACACTGGAGCTGGGTGGCGAAGACGTCTTCGAAGCCGCTGTCCCGCCCGATGGCGGTCAGCGTGGCGACGTCGCCCGTGAGGGAGACGGCGTGGAGCGCTCGCTTTCCCACGATGACGGGATGGACGAACTCGACGGCGATGTGCTGGGCGTCGGTCGCCGCCGCCCCGTTGCCAAAGACCAGAAGGGTCCCGCCGGCGTGGAATCGCGCTGCCATGTCGCGGGAGGCCCGGGCCACCGCCTCGGCACCGTCGGCCAGCGCCGACGTGGCGCCTTCCCGCCGGGCGAACTCGTCGGCAGCCGACATCGCCTGTGGTCTACCCGGCACAGACGGTGCCGAAGAAACTTCATCGTTTGTTTGTTGACAACGCTTGTCGATATGATGGGGGAGGTGAGATCCCCGGCTGAGCTGACCGAGCTCTTTCGTGAGCAGGGTCTGCGGGTCACGCCCCAGCGGCAGTGCATCTTCCGCCTGCTCGAGGGCAACGACCGTCACCCCACCGCCGAGTGGGTGTACCAGCAGGCCCGGTCGCAGATGCCGACGATGTCGCTGAAAACCGTGTACCAGACCCTCAACGACCTGGCCGCAATGGGCGAGATCCAGGCCCTCGACGTCGGCACCGGTTCGGCCCGGTTCGATCCCAACGTCGGTCACCACCACCACCTGGTGTGCGACCGGTGCGGAGGGACGCAGGACGTCGAGGTCGACGCGTCGGCCCTGAAACTGGGTAGACGGCAACGGAGGGACTTCACGGTGACGAGCGCCGAGATCGTGTTCCGGGGGGTCTGCCGCACCTGTTCGCAAGCAAGCAACGAGACAGACATGGAGGACGAGGCGTATGCCTGACCTGAAGGGCAGCAAGACGCACGACAACCTGAAGGAAGCCTTCGCCGGTGAGAGCCAGGCGAACCGGCGCTATCTGTACTTCGCCCAGAAGGCCGACGTGGAGGGCTATCCCGAGATCTCGGCCCTGTTCCGCTCGGTCGCCGAGGGCGAGACCGGCCACGCCTTCGGCCACTTCGACCACCTGGCGGCTGTCGGCGACCCCGTCACCGACGTTCCCGTGGGCGAGACGGCGGCGAACCTGAAGTCGGCGATCGAGGGCGAGACCTACGAGTACACCGAGATGTACCCGGGCTTCTCGAAGATCGCCCGCGACGAGGGCTTCGACGAGATCGCCAACTGGTTCGAGACCCTGGCCCGGGCCGAGAAGAGCCACGCCGGCCGCTTCACCAAGGGCCTCGAGACGCTCCACGCCTGAGTTGGCGCCCGCGAGCGAGCGATGGCGAGCGAGCCAATGAGCAGAGCGCTCATGAGGTTCTGCTCGCCGCCGAAGGCGGCCCCATGAAGCTCCAGCTCGCCGACATCGTCGATCTGCGCGCCTACGAGCGCGAGCGCCCCGAGCTGCAGCAGCGGGTGTTCGCGCTCAAGCGCCGCCGGCGCGTCGCTGTCGGGCCGATCGTGACCCTCCTCTTCGAGAATCGAGACACCATCCAGTTCCAGATCCAGGAGATGGCGCGGGCCGAGAAGATGGTGCGCGACGAACAGATCCTCGAAGAGCTCGAGGTCTACAACCCGCTGATCCCCGACGCCGGCCAGCTCTCGGCCACGCTCTTCATCGAGCTGACGTCCAAGCCCGAGCTCGAGGAGTGGTTGCCCAAGCTGGTCGGCATCGAGCGGTCGGTGGAGCTTCGCCTGGGCGACCACGAGGTCGTCCGGGCCGAACCCGAGACCGCCCACGAGGGGCAGCTCACACGTGAGGACGTGACGGCCTCGGTGCACTACATCCGCTTCCAGCTGACGCCGGAGCAGGTCGAGCGGTTCGCGGCCGACCCGGTCTCGCTGGCCATCGATCACCCCGCCTACCGGGAGCAGACACCGCTCGGCGACGACACCAAGGCCCAGCTGCTGGCTGATCTGCGCGGTGAGCCGGCGCCCGTGGGCGGGTAGGGAGGAACCATGGCAGACGAGGACCAGCAACAGAAGCTGAGCGACGCCACGAAGGAAGCCGACCGCCGCGACGCTCAGACCGCGGCCCATGCCGACCGCATGCCGACCCCCGAGGAGGAGCGCGAGGCCGAGAAGAACAGGCTCGACGCCGACGAAGCCGCCACCATCGAGGAGCAGTACAAGCGGGGCGCCAACGCCAAAGGCGAAGGCCGCATCGACTGACCCGGGGGTGACCGCGCCCGTCCGAGCGCTTCTCGGCGCAGAAATGTGCGGCTACCGCACATTTCTGCGCCAAGAAGGCGGCTTGCTAGGGCGTTCCCATGCGCATCAGTTCCCGGAGTGGCTCGGCCACGTCGGTGACGAACCGCCATTCGCCGCCCGCACCGCTGGCGGCGAGGTCGACGACGATGTCGGCCACCTGTTCGGGTGTCTGCCACTCCATGAAGGTCTCCGCCATGCCCACCCACGCCGCCGGCCGGCTCCCGTCGCCGCTCTTGTTGATCAGGGCGGTGCGCACCAGGCCGGGCAGGACGGCCGTCACCCGGATCTTGTGCGACGCCTCCATTGGCGCGCACGTGCGCGTGAACATGAGCACCCCGGCCTTGGTCGCCGAGTAGGCGGGCTCGTCGAGCAGCGGCAGCACCGACGCCATCGACGCCGTGTTGACGACGGCCCCACCGCCGCGCCGACTGAGGTAGGGCACGGCCAGCCGGGTGCCCACGACCACCGAGCCCAGGTTGATCGTGACCTGGCGCATGAGCTTGTCGGGATCGGTGTCCGGCCACAGCGGCTCGCCGACGACGATGCCGGCGTTGTTGTGGAGGACGTCGACACCGCCGAAGGCCTGCTCGGCCTCGTCGAGCATGCGGCTCAGGTCCCCGGGCTCGGTGACGTCGACGCGGCTGAAGGCGGCCGCGCCGCCGTCCTTCTCGATCAGCCGTACCGTCTCCTCGCCGTCCGACTCGGCGATGTCGGTGACGAACACGGACGCCCCCGCCGCCGCGAAGGCGAGCGCTGACGCCCGCCCGATCCCCGAGCCGGCGCCGGTGACGACGGCTGTCTTGCCTGCCAGCTCCATGGGCCGGAATGTACCGGCGGCCTGACGCCGACGTCAGGTTGAGTCAGGCAGGACGGCGCTGTCAGCGGCTGCCGAGGTGGGCGTGGAGGATGTCGAGGTAGGTGTTGCCCCACTCCGACGCCGGCTCGACCGCAGTGCCCTCGCCCCACTCGTTGAAGGTCGTGACGAGCTTCCACTGGACGGGCGCGGCGGCCATGGCGGCGACGGCCTTGTCGAACTGGCCGGGATCACGGGCCAGGAACGGGCCCTGGCTGTCGTAGCGGTTGAAGCCGGGGGAAACGGAGTACGACCACGGCTTCAGGACGGAGCTGTAGACGTTCGGCGAGTACTCGTGCCAGGAGTCGGCCAGCCCGCTGCAGGACTGCCAGCCGTCGAAGCGCTTCTGCACGAGGTAGAAGCCGATGTTGGCGTCGTGCCAGCTCTGGGCCATGTCGCAGCCGTCGCCGGCGTTGGGCCACACGAACAGCACCGGGCGCCCGTCGACCTTCAGGTAGTTCGGGTCGCCGGCGTAGTGGTCCTTGATGTACTGCATGGCGTTCCGGAGCCCGCCGACGGAGCGGTCGGGCAGCACCGGGCTCCCGCTCTCGTAGTAGAGCGCCCACTGGAATGGCGTGCCGCGCGACGCCTGCAGGTCGACGCCCACGGCAGTGTCGATGGACTGGAAGGCCTTGTTCGACGTCCCCGACGCCGGGCCCCACCACGACGCGATGGCGGCTTGCATCCCCGCGTACCGCATCTCGTCAATCTGGTGTCGCACCCAGTTCGGGTCGTTCGAGCTGTAGGGCGCGCCCGTCGGGTGGTACTTCGTGCCGGGGTTGCCGAAGCTGTCGGGGTACCAGTTGTAGAGGAAGGCGGCCGTGATCCCGCTCACCGGCGCCGGGGGCGGCGG
>CADDZP010000085.1 GCA_902812475.1 Actinomycetota bacterium
GCGAACAGCCGCAGGCTGGCGTCGTCGAGGTCCCGGATGGCGTCGGCGAGCTCCTGCGCTGCGTCCTGCGGGGTCCTACTGCGCCGCCACGCCTCGAGCTCGCCGAGGACCGCCGGCCATCCCAGAGAGCCGACCCGGGCCAGCAGCTCGATCACCGGGCCATCGGCGAGGCCGCCCGTGCTCGGCGCGTCGTAGCCGGCCTTGGCGAGGAGGCGCCGGAGGACGTGGGTGCCAGCGGGGGTGACCTCGACGGTTCCACCGCTGCGTCGCCGGCCGTATTCGGAGGGCTCGGTCCCGGCGCGGACGACGACGCCCGCCAACTCCAAGGCGTCGGCGATGTCGGTGACATCCCACTCGACGTGGGTGCGCACATGGTCGTCGGACATGTTCGGGAACACGAACGCGCGCAGCACGGCGTTGGACATCTCGGAGGCGAGGATCTCGACTGGTATCGGGCGCTGCGCCACGTAGGGGCCGCTCAGAAGGGGGACGGCCAGGCGGTCGAGGAGGGCGTCGACGTCGGGCCACGCGAACCACGAGTCGTGGTCCCGCTGGATGCTGAGCGGACCGGCCTCGAAGAGGGCCTCGACGCAGCGCTCGAAGAAGGCGACCGGATCGCGGGCCAGGCGGCGCCCCGTCTTGGTGGCCATCGCCCGGCCGTGCACGACCCGGACGAGCCCTGCCTTCCTGGCCCAGGTGAACAGGAGGCGGAGGACGGGCAGCTCGTCGGAGCTCCGGATCCGGAACGTGCGCCTCCCGATGACCTCTTCGACCCGGTCGCCTGTGCCGAGAAGCTCGACGAGGGCGCTGGCGTCGGCGAGGGTGAGGCGTCCCTTCTGGGTCAGCCTGCGGCCGTCGCCGAGGTACTCGGCGAGCCCGGTCAGCATCGCGAGAGCAGGCGCCGCCTCGACCGAGCGGCGGAGGGCGCCCTCGTCGGGCTGGGCGACGGGCGGCAGCGTCGGGCAGGGCGACGGGCGCGCCACGAGGTCGTCGCTCAGCACGGCGCGGCGTTCCTCGAAGGGGCGGGCGTTGAAGTTCTCCATCCAGGCCTCGAGCTGCTCGGGGTCGGTGAGGTCGGCCCCTTCGGCCTCCGCAGCGGCGAACAAGGACTTCGCCATCCCGAATCTCGACGGGTCGCTCATGCCCGCCAGGTATTCGGGGACGAGGCGCTCGACCGTCGCCAGGAGAGCCGGGAGTGGCGCTGATCCGCGGTCGGCCGTCCCCGTGGCGTCGAGGAAGCCGAGGAACGACTCGACCGCCCGGGGCACCGTCTCGTGCTCGCCGGCCGGGATCGTCAGCTTGCGAGGACACCACTCGACGAGGAACTCGGCCAGGTCCGCCGGTTGCCATCGCGTCAGGGCGCCGTCGCCGTAACCCCACTTCCAGTCGAGGGCAACCGAGGCCCCTGACACGAGCTGGTCGGCGGTCTCGCCCTGGTCGACGCCGGGGAGCCACTCGCCGAACGACTCGAGGAGGCGGTCCCGCGCCCTCTCGAACGCGTCCTCGTCGTCGGGCCCGAACTCCATCCGCATCGCCATACCGCGCAGCTTCGCACCGGCGCGGCTGCCCGCGGGGGATGGCCCCGACTACTGACGGTGACAGGGGCCGCGGCGACCCGGGAGGATGTCGGGTCAAGCCATCACGATGGCCAGCCGGCAGCATCGCTACCTCGTGCCCGCCTCTGCGAAGACCGAGTAGCGGTGGGCCTCGAGGAACGGCGCCTCAACCAGGACGAGATCGCGGCAGAACATCGGGCACAGATAGGCGTCCAGCTGCGTGGGTGGTTCGGTGCGGTAGTGCTGCAGTACCCGTGCCGAGGCCCTGAGGTGTGCGGCGAAGCGGTCGCCCTCGCGTCGCGCCGTGGTGACCGAGACGATCGCCAGCAGGACCGTCAACGCCGCGCCGACGCCGCCGACGGCGAAAACGATCTGCGTCTTCCGTCGGTTGGCGACCCGCCAGGCGGCGCGGTTGACGAGAGCGAGGTAGGCGGCGACGAAGAGCAGCAAGTTGTACGTCGTGTAGCGCGACGCCAGTGCCTGCCCCGCACCGGCGGCGCCGCGCCCGATCATCGTCCAGACGTCGAACACGATGACGAAGGTCACGAGGGCCACCGGCAGGGCATCGGCGAGCCTGCGGTCCGACCGCCAAAAGCGAGCCACGACCCACGCGGCCATGGCGAGCAGCACGATCCCACACGCCGAAGCGAACCTCGTTGACATGGGCGTGGCCCGGGTGAAGCCCCCCAGCAACACGAGGAAGTACCGCAGCGCGTCGAGCGGGTGGGTGACGACCCAGCCGAGGCCGCTGGGGTTGCCGGCAGTGAAGTCGAAGCCGATGAAGTACACGATCGCGGTGACGGCGGCGACGGCTGCCCACGCGCCGAGCCGCCTGCCCCGTTGGGGGCGACCGTCGAAGCAGATGAGGAAGGCGACGGCCGGCCAGAGCAGGAACCCGTCGAGGAGGCAGAGCGAGGCGATCACGGCCGCACCGGCGGCGACGGCGAACGACGCCCACCCTGACGAGCGGCACACCGCGAACATGGCGAGGGCGAACAGAGCGACGATGAGGAACCGAGGCATCTGCACGTTCCACAGCGCCGTCTGCCACTGCACGACGGAGAACATGAAGACGGCGACCGGCGCGTAGAGATAGAGCGGCCCGCCGTCGTTGTGGCGCTGCGTCAGCATCAGGAGGACCACTGCGGTGGCGAGGAACGCAATGGCGGCGAAGATCTCCACCCTGACGTCCAGTGCGAACCACCGGGCGACGCCGAAGGTGATCAGGCGAGGCACGACCACCCGGTTGTTGACCGCCTGCTTCCACAGCTGCGACCAGGTCAGGCGTCCGTCGTCGAAGGCGTGGAGCACGCCCACGTTCACCCAGTAGTCCCAGTAGACGACGTCGACGGCGTTGCGAACGACGAACACCGTGTACCCGACGGCGGCGGCGACCGCCGGCGTGACGCACACCCACGGCTCGAGCCCCATCCGACTTCGGCTGGTCACGCGTTCAGTATCACTGCGCACGGCGAACGTACGTCCACACGTCCTGGTTCTCCGACCAGCCGTGGGGGACGTGGAGCACGAAGCCCAGACCGCCGGCGGCTTCGACGGTTGCCCGCACCCACTCAGGTCTCGAGACGCTGACGCCCCACTTCGGGCCCGGCTCCCAGCGGTAGTCCTCGAAGGCGAAGCCGGATTCACGCGCCCGGTGGACCATCGCTGCTGCATCGCGGACGCCGTAGTCGCCTGTCCAGCCAGCGCATACCGACCGCACGATGTCGACGGCGGCCGGATCCCGCGCCAGGAGGTCGAGGGAGCGGTTCCCGTGTGTGGTGAAGATCAGGGCGCCGCCCGGGCGCAGGCGGTCCCGCAAGAACCGGAGTGTGGGCACCCACGCGTCGCTGTCGAAGTGGGAGAGCAGTGAGCCGGACCACACCAGGTCGAAGTCGTCGCCGACGCCCTCAACGCTCCAGAGCGGCTCGCCGCTCTGCACAGGCCGGGCGGCGAAGGCCTCAGCGCAGAACGCCGGTGCGCCTTCCCGGATCTCCATGGCGGCCAGCTCGGCCCGCGGCCACGCGGCACGCATGTACCGGAGGACTCGGCCGTACCCGGACGGGACGTCGAGAACCCGGCGGGGCTCGCCGACCCCTGCGGCGGCCAGCCCGACACGGATCTGTCGGAAGGCGTCCTCGCCCGTCTCGAAGTACAGCTCGAGCGTCCCCTCGAACAGCATGTTGTCGTCCGGCGAGACGGCGGTGATGACTCGGGGGTTACGGACCTTGGCCCGTCCCCTCGCCGAGGCGTTGACCAGGCGCCGGCGCACGGCGTCGAGCCGTCGCGTTGAGCGCTCCCACGTGGCGTGCGCCGGCAGGCGACGCTTCTCGGGAAGGAGGGCGATCGCGCGGGTGGCCGGCGTGCGCCCGTCCAAGGGTCGGTCGGCCCATGGCGTCCGGGCCAGAACGGCGCGAAATTCGTCCTTGAACGGATGGGTGCTGAGGTAGTGCCACGGCTTGACGACGTGCGGGCCCTCGAAGTGGACGACAGCCGGGTCCCTGCGGGCAGCCTCCAGTTCCTCGGCCGGGAAGGTGACCGCTGCGTGTTCGGGCCAGCCCCACACGCTGTTCATGGCGTTCCACACGGGAGACAGGCGCTTCCAGCGACCGGTGAAGACCACGTTCAGGGCGTCCTGGTCGTACCACGGCACCGGGCGGCTCGTCGCCACGCGCCGCAGCTCGTCGCCCGCGCTCTCCGCTCGCCATGCCGCCAGGTCGATGACGAGCACGCCAGCGTTGAAGTAGCCCCGGGGGTCGTCGATTCCCAACGATCGGAGATGTGCGTGCATGGCGGGCTCGGTGACGTTGGTGACCGCGGCGATCGGCCGGCCGTCGAGCGCGTCCCAGAGCGGACGCAGAGACCGGCGCACCAAGACGTCGCCGTCGAGGTAGATCAGCCGCTCGACGTGGCCGAGGACGTCGGCTAGCACCGTGCGTGCCCAGCAGATCCGGCCACCTCCGGCGGCGCCCTTCGACGGCAAATCAGCGAGGAGGGCGTCGTCCAACTCGACGAACTCAGCGCGGGCGGGCCCGACTGCCGCGGCGCGCCGCAGCCTGTCACGCTCGTCCTGCGACACGTCGGCGGTGACCAGGACATGGAACAGCAGCTCGGCGTCCTCTGTCGCCTCGGCAGCGGAGCGCAGCGTTGTTGCGCACCACGGGAGAAACGCCCGGTCGGTGACGAGGGCGACGTCGATCACCGGGTTTGCGGGCTCAGGAACGCGGCTCGGGAAAGGACGACCGTGCGTACAGGCGTGCCGTGCGCCGAGCCTCGGCGCGGAACGACCTCGTCGTCCAGCTCGCCGGCCCACGATCCCACCGGGACCCCGGACGGGCGACCGTCGAAATGGCGTCGGTCAGGTAGTAGCCCGACTCCCAGCTGAGGCGCTCCTGGGCCACACACGCGAGGCCGGCCTGCTCGCACAGCCGCCTGACCTGTTCGGCGGCGACGGTCGGCGAGCGCCACGCCAGCAGGTCGATGAGGAGGCCCCGACGCATGAGGCGTCCCGCCCAGCGCGCCGGCATGCGGCGCGCCAACTTGCTCGACGTCCGGTAGGCCCCTGCGTTGGAGTGGTGGATGAAGGCGACCCCGTCAGCGGTCAGCTTGTCGGCCAGTTGGGCGACGTAGGACGCCAAGGTGTCGAGATCGGCGTGGACGAGGGAGTCGAAGCTGAACGCGAAGTCGACCGACGCGTCGTCGACCATCGCCAGCGAGCGCCCGTCGTTGACGTGGTACTCGATGTCGCCGTCGTCTCCGAACCGCCGGCGGCAGGCGTCGATGCAGTTGGGCGCCAGGTCCACGAGGATGAGGCGGTCGCACACGGCGCGCAGGTACTGCGTCCACCGACCGTACCCGGGGCCCACCTCGAGGATCGTCCCAGCGGGGATGAAGGCGTGGACCCGGGGCAGCACGGCGGCGTGCCACATGGCCTCGGTGCCACCCCACCACCCCGACCACTCGTCGCCTTGGCTGGACCAGTCCCAACGCTCGGTCCACACCGACAAGTTCTCGTCGACGGTCCCCATCGCCGTGCGAGCGTAGCGACGGGTCAGCCCGGCGAATCCGTCGCGTCGCGGCCCTGCAGCATCAGCGATTCGTTCCACGTGCGGTCCTCGCCGTCGACTTCGATGGTGGCCACCGGATCAACGATGCCCCACGTGCCGACCCGGGGCTCGACGTAGAGTACGGGTCCCTCGTCGCGGACCAGATGGTCGTCGACGTTGGCGCCTGTGACGATCGTGACCAGGCGGTAGCTCCCGCCCGCGAAGCGGGCGCGGAAGCGAACCCGAACGTCGACCTCGTCGCCCGGCTCGAACCGGCGCCAGGGTCGGCGCAGGACAGACTGGGTCGTCGACACGAGCAGGCCGCCCTCGGTGAGGATCTGAAACTTCACATGCGGATCCTCGACGGGCTGTTCGAAACGGACGCGGGTGACAATCTCGACCTCGCCGTCGGGCTCGACGTAGTAGCGGTCGCCCTCGACGCCCAGGAGCGTGCGCGCCATCACGGTGATCGGCGCACCGGGCAGTCCGGTTTCGTCGGGCGCGCTGAGGACCTTGTAGTACTCCCCGATCGCCGCCTCGGGGTCGCCGTCGAAGAGCAGCTTGCCGTCCTGCAGCACGCAGACGCGGGGACAGATGAGCCGGATCGCCGACATGATGTGGGACACGAGCACGATCGACGTCCCCTCGGACTGCAGGGTGCGCATGCGTTCGAGGCACTTGGCCTGGAACGACATGTCGCCGACCGCGAGCACCTCGTCCACAAGCAGCACGCTCGGGTCGGCGTGCACGGCGACGGAGAACCCGAGCCGCATGAACATCCCCGACGAATAGAACTTCACCGGCGTGTCGATGAAGTCCTCGAGCTCGGCGAAAGCGACGATCTCGTCGAAGCGACGGCGCACTTCCTTGGCCGACAGTCCGAGCAGCATCCCGTTCACGTAGACATTCTCCCGACCCGACATCTCCTGGTGGAATCCAACGCCCACGCTGATGAGCGGTGCCACCCGGCCGGCGATGCGGACCACGCCCTCGGTCGGCTGCGTCACGCCGGCCATCAGACGCAGCAGGGTGGTCTTTCCGGCGCCGTTGCGGCCGATGATGCCGACGGTCTGGCCTTGCCCGAGCGTGAGGTCGAGATCCCGCACGGCGTAGATGGCGGATCGGCGTGGACGGGCGAACGGCAGCACCGAGCGGAGGAGCATGGCCCGCTCCTCGAGCTTCCAGTAGCGCTTCGACACGCGGTGCAGTTCGATGGCGGGGCTCACGGCGTCAGAGGAGGTCAACGAAGAGCCGATCGAGGCGACGGTGCGCTTCGATGCCGGCGACAAGCAGCGCGACCGTTGTCACGACGGTGACGAGTACGGCCCGGTGCCACGCTTCGAACGGTCCGAGGACGGCAAGGTGGAACAGGTCGGCGATCCCCGTCACGGGGTTGAGGTCCAGCCAACGCCCGAGCCCGCGCAGCGCCGACTGCGGGTACACGACGGGCGTGGCGTACATCCACACGAGCAGGGCGGCGCCGGTGAGGTACTTCACGTCGCGGAAGTACACGTCGAGGGCGGAGAGCACGAGCGCCAGCGCCACCGTGAAGACGAACAGCAGCGCAGAAGCAGGAAGAAGCACCAGGAGCCAGGGCGTCACCGCTGATCCGAGCAGCGGGGCGATGACGAGGAGGGCGACCACCGAGATCCCGAACCCGACGAGGTTGGCGATGCAGGGCACGATGGCGAGGATCGCCCGGGGGAACCACACCTTGTCGGTCAGAGAGGCGCCGTCGACGATGGCGCTCACGGACGTACCGGCGACGCCCGCGAAGTAGCTCCATGCCACGGTGCCCGCGAACACGAAGGGCCCGTACGGCACGCGGGTCGGCACCCTGACGATGCGCGAGAACACCACGGCGAGGACGGCCGCCTGCAGCAGCGGTACGGCGACCGCCCACAGCACGCCGAGCGACGCCCTCTTGTAGCGCACCTGGAAATCCTTACGGGCGAGGATCCACAGCACGGCGCGGTGGTCCCAAAGGGATTGCAACCACGAAGCCCTCGACGCTGGCGCCGCGCTGAGCTCGATGACTGGTGCCGCGGGCGCCGCCCGATGCTGGTCGACAGCCACCGGATTCAAGCTACTGCTCAGCTCTCGTAGCCGAGCTGGCGCAGCTTGGCGCCGAGGACCCGTTCCACGGCGTCCTGCTCGTCTGCTGAGAGGTTCTCGCGCCACAGCCCGGGCTGAGCGGAGCGGAAGAACTGGCCTGGTCCGCGCTGCGCGGCAGGCAGGCGCCCGAACGCGCCCTCGTCGACGGCGCGCTCGAGCTGCGCGTCGGCGACATCGAGCGTGAGCCAGCGGGCGAGCGCGCCGAACTGGCGCACGGGGTCGGCGAGCAGGTCCTCGTACCTCACTGTCAGCGTCGGCCCGGGATGCCGGCGCATCGCCTCCTCGACAACCTGTGTGCGCCACAGCCATTTCGACGCGCTGCGAACAACGAACTCCATGCGGTCGTCACCGCCAACCGGCGTGATGCCTTGAAATTCTCGGCTCAACCAGCCGGCGGGCGCCACGGCGGCCAGCTCCGAGTCGACGACGTCGCGCCCGTCGCGCAAGAGGAACAGCGCACGGGTACGAGGCAGGGCGCCGAGGATGAGGTCGGCGGCCTGGGAGCCGTTCGGTTCCTTGACGAGGACGGTGGTCTTGGACAGCGGCGTCGCTGGTGGATTGCGAGCGACGTGAGCGAGCAGTCGGGCCTTGATGAGCTTGCCGAGCAGCGGTGACCAGACGTCCCGGTACGCCTCGGAGAAGAACTGGTCGGCAACGTGGCGTCGCTGTCGCTCGAACGTGAAGTTCGAGACGTCGAGGCCCTCGATGCTGATGCCGCGGTAGTCGCAGACGATGTCGCCGAGGTAGTCGCCTATCAGCGGCTCGTTGATCGGGACGATGCCCTGGAGCGACCCGAGGGTGAGCAGCACCCACGTGCTCCCGCTCCTGGGCGAACCGAAGATCCACGTGA
The DNA here is from genome assembly GCA_902812475.1 of Actinomycetota bacterium. GTDB lineage: Bacteria > Actinomycetota > Acidimicrobiia > Acidimicrobiales > AC-14 > CADDZP01. The sequence goes on from CADDZP010000085.1 coordinate 8,565, forward strand.
TCTTCGACTCGAAGCGGGTGCCGGGGCCGATCCCTCGGCGGGCGAGCGCGAGCGCGCCTCGGCGCCGGAGCTGTGCCACGCGACCGTCCACGGCCGGCATCCTGCCAGACCCCTGCTTCGATATCGTCCGCCCGGCGACGGCATGGGTGACGACTCCGCACACCTCCGAGATGCGTATCTGGACCTCCTGAAGCGATCGCTGCTGGGCCAGACCGTCGGACCGACGCCACTGCTGCGACCTGCGCAGGATCGAGGCGCCGACGACCTGCGGGCCCGCCTGGCGCGCGCCCTCAGCCCTCCGCGAGGAATCCCTGCCGACGAGGTGCTGTTCGACCTCAGCGACAACATCGACGGCCGCATCTCGGTCTGGGGCCTTCCCCCGTGGGCGATGACCATGATCGGCAACCGGCGCATGGACAACATCGAATTCTGCATCCGCGACGTGCTCGAACACGAAGTGCCAGGCGACCTCATCGAGGCCGGCGTGTGGCGGGGCGGAGCAACAATCTTCATGCGCGGCGTGCTCAGGGCATTCGGCGTGACCGACCGCGTGGTGTACGTCGCCGACTCGTTCGAGGGCGTCCCGGCCCCGGACGAAGATCGCTATCCGGCCGACGCCGGCATCGTCCTGCACCTCTGGCCCGGCCTTGCCGTCGGTCTGGAAGACGTCAAGCGCAACTTCGAACGGTTCGGTCTGCTCGACGACCAGGTCCGCTTCGTCAAGGGCTGGTTCCGAGACACGCTTCCTGAACTGCGCGCTCACCGCTGGTCAGTGATCCGCCTCGACGGTGACCTGTACGAGTCGACGATGGACGCGTTGGCCAACCTCTACGACGGGCTGTCCGTCGGGGGCTGGCTGATCGTCGACGACTACGAGATCGCGGCGTGTCGCCGCGCTGTGACCGAGTTCCGCGAGAAGCGGGCGATCTCCGATCCGATCAGAGAGATCGACTGGACCGGAGTCTGCTGGCAGAAGAGCGCCTGAGCCTGGTCGAACGCCGAGGCGGCTCGGTCTGACCAGTCGTGGCGTCGATGCCGGCGCGGTGCCGCCAGTCGACTCCCCAGTTGCGCTCGAGTCCCTCCATGGCCACCGGATAGCCGAGCTCGGCGTACTCGGCGATGCCGCCGGGGAATACGGTCTTGGCGGTCGTCGACTTGTTGTGGTGGAGGTAGGCGAGCGCCGTGACAGCGACCGTCAAGCCAGCGTCGGTCGCCCGCAGCCCGAAGTCGATCTCGGCGCCCCAGCCCACCGGAGCGAACGTCTCGGCGTCCAGCAGGCCGATGGCGTCGATCGTCGCCGTCGGGACGAGCATCGCAGTGCCGTCGATGAATGGAGCCCTGAAGTGGACGTCCCGGGGGCGGTACCGGTCGACCGCTACGGGCCGACGGGCCCGTTGGTGAACCCAGTGGCAGTCGTAGAGCGGGCCCACGATCGCGGCCCCGGTCTCTTGCCAGCACCGGACGAGCCCGGCGACGAAGTGGTGTGAGAGCCGCGTGTCGTTGTTCAACCACAACGCGGCGGTGTGCTCGGGGCCCACGCATTGGCGCGTCCCGTAGTTCGTGCCCCCCGCCCAGCCGAGGTTGCGGCCGGGCCGCACGACGGACTCGGCACTGCGGGCCCGATAGTCGCCCCTGTTGTCGACGACGACGACGTCGACGAGATCGCGCTCTCGCTCCAGGTCGACGAGCAGGTCGTGCGTGATCCCTGCGTGTCCGTAGACGGGCACCACGGCGAGCACCTTGTCCGGCGAACGGTGTCGCAAGCAAGCCATGGTAGGTCGCTGCCGATCGGCGGCGGCCTCGTACACTGCGTCGGAGCGTGAACAGCAACCGCCGCGCGACACGGTCGACCCTTGCCCGGGCACGGAGGCGGCTGATGCGGCGTGCGCCCGACGGCCGCTATCTCCTGCTCGGCCAGGGATCGGCGAACACGAGCGCGCCGCTGCCACCCGGCGCCGCGCAGGAGCTGTCACCACACAGCAAGCGCCTGGGCGAGCTTCGGCAGCGCTACGTGCGTCTCGGCGGGCCGTGGTCTCGGCACACCCTGTGGACCGACGAGTACCGCGACATCGAACTGGACCTGACCTACTTCCGCGGCGACAACGCCTTCGTGTGGCAGCAGCGCCATCTGGGCGACGTCCGCCTCAAGCTCTACCTGTACCTGCGCTACCTCGAGGACCTCGATACGCGCGGTCTCCTGCGTGCCCTTGGTGAAGACGGTGCTTTCGGATGCTGGACGTACGACTACGTCGATCATCCCCGTGTGTCGCGGGATCTGCTCGACTCCGTCAACGAGCTGTACTTCCTCGACCGCGTGTGGGGGCTGTTCGAGAATCAGCGCTTCTCGGTGCTCGACATCGGCGCCGGCTACGGGCGCCTGGCCCACCGCATGGCCGCTGCCGCGCCCGGACTCGACCACTACTACTGCCTCGATGCCGTGCCCGAGGCGACATTTGCGTGCGAGTACTACCTGCACTACCGCGGTCTCGACGGTGTGGCGTCGGCTGTCCCCCTCGACGAGCTTGACCGCCTTCCCGAGGGGATCGACCTGGCCGTCAACGTCCACAGCTTCTCGGAGATGAGCTGGGATGCCATCGGAGCGTGGCTGGAGCTCCTGGCCCGGCTCGACGTGCCCAACCTTCTCGTGGTCCCCAACGAGGCCGACGGCGTGTTCAGCATGGAGCCGGGCGGCCGCCGGCCGGCAGACGACCTCATCCGTGACGCCGGATACGAACTGGTCGCCACCGAGCCCATCTTTCTGGACCCCAACCTGCCCGATCTGCTCGGCGTGCCCGACCGCTTCTTCT
>CADDZP010000086.1 GCA_902812475.1 Actinomycetota bacterium
CCGTCCTCCTGGGACGCCTCCCCGGCGCTCACCCCGACCCGCAGCCCGAGGACGTTCTGCCCGGGTCGGCGACCGGCACGGTCCACGGCCCGCTGCATCTCGACCGCACACTCGACAGCCTTCACCGAACTGCGAAAGGCAGCCATGAGGCCGTCGCCGAGGGTCTTGATCTCCTCGCCTCGGGTGTCGGCCAAGACCGAGCGCAGGACAGCGAAGTGCAGCCGCCGGACCTCGTCCGCTGCCCTGTCGCCGACCTCGGCGGCCAGCTGCGTCGAGCCCACGAGATCGGTGAAGAGGATCGTGACGACCCCAGTCTCGGTCACGTGAAGGAGAGCAATACGATCAGCCCGACAGCCGCGGCGGTCATCGCCAGGGCGATGTAGTCGGGGCCACCCCAGCGGACCGGAAGTCGTGGTGCGGGGCCGACGCCGCCGCGGGCTTCGATGGCGTCGGCCATTTCCCGCGCCCGCCTGAGCGCCGACACCAGCGCTCCCACAAGAAGGTCGTGGAGGTTCTGGATCTCCTCCTTCAGCGTCGCGGGCACTTGTGGATGCCGCAGCTGGCGGACGGCGTACAGCGTGCGCATCTCGTCGATGAGCAGCGGCAGGCAACGCACGCACAAGGTGACAGCGGCGACCACTTCGTCGACGGGAACGCGCACGATGCGCAGGGGGCCGAACAGCCGGGTGAGCGCCGGGCCGAGGTCGGCCAGGTGTGTGGTCCAACCGAGGACGATGGCGTATCCGAGCACGATGACCGTGAGCGTCGAGAACCGCAGCCAGTCGATGAGCCCGCCGAATCCGAGGGTGATGGCAGGTGTGTGGACCTCGGGCTTGCCGCCGGCGGTCAGCGCCAGGAAGCCGGCGAAGGCGATGAGGTACCAGAACCACAGTGGCGGCCGAGGCACCGCGGTGAGCGGGACACGGGCTTCGAGCAGCGCGAGCACGAGCGGCACAGCGGCGATGCCCTGGGCGATCCATGTGGGCTCAGCGACGACAGCGATGCCGATGCCGCCGACAGCCAAGAGCTTCGTGCCCGCCCACATGCGGTGGACGGGGCTGTTGCCGGGGACGTGCCGCAGCAGGTGGAGGTCGGACGCCGTGGTCAAGGCGTCACCGCCGCGGTGAGGACTTGGGCGACCGGGCCGTCGGCAACGATGTGGCCTGTACCCAAGAGCAACGCCCGGTCGGCGATACGCTCGGCGTCCTCGGTGTCGTGGGTGACGACGACGCTGGTCAGGTCGGCTGGCAGCCGCCCCAGCACCTGGACGAGGGACTCTCGCGACGGAGCGTCCAGCCCGGCGAGGGGCTCGTCGAGGACGAGGACGCGCGGGTGGCGGACGAGGACGCCGGCCAGCGCCACCCGCCGCTGCTCGCCGCCGCTGAGCTCGTCGATGCGCCGCTCGCGAAAGCGCGCCGGGTCGAGCGCGACATCGTTGAGCGCCGAGTCGACGGCGCCGTCATCGAGGTCGAGGCCGAAGCGCACATCGGCGCGGACCGTGGGCCTGAGCAGCTGCAGCCGCGCGTGCTGGAACGCCATCGCCGTGTGGCCTTCGGCGATCGACAGCTCCTCGCCGTCCAGCGTGATGGTGCCCTCCGACGGCTTCAGCAGGCCGGCGAGGATCCACGCCAGCGTGGACTTCCCCGACCCGTTGGGCCCCACGACGATGACGCGCGAGCGGTCGGGGAGCTGCAGGTTGACGTCCGCCAGTGCCCGGTGGGCCCACGGAGTGCCCGCTGAGTACACGTGCCCGACGTGGTCGAGGACGAGCACGCCTCTACACGCCCGCCCGTTGGCCGAGGACGGCGTCGGGCGGGCCTGACGCCTCGACGAGGCCGTCGCGCAGAACGACGACGAGGTCGGCGCCGGCCGCCTCCTCGAGATGATGGGTCACGTGCACGACGGCGGTGCCATGAGCCGGAAGCCTGCGCAGGACGTCCATCACCTGGCGGCGCCCGGCGGGGTCGACCATCGCCGTGGACTCGTCGGAGATGAGCAGCGCCGGCCGGCGGGCGAGGGCGGCGGCGATGGCGAGACGCTGGAGCTCGCCGCCCGACAGCGTCGCCGTCTCCCGCTCGGCGAACCCGTCGAGGCCGACGCTCACCAACAAGGCGTCGACATCGACGGCGGCGTCGGCGGGCAGGCCCCAGCGCAGGTCGTCGGCGGCGCGCACGCCGAGAACCTGGCTCTCGGGGCGCTGGAAGATCTCCGCCGTTCCCCCCTTGCGGCCGAGCGCCGCCGCGCCGGGCCGCTCAACGGTCCCACCTGTCGGCGGACGGCCTGCCAGCAGGCGGGCGAGCGTCGACTTGCCAGAGCCGTTCTGGCCCACGATGGCGACGAACGTGTCGGGCTCGATGCGGAGGTCGACACCGCGCAGAGCGTCGTCGACCGCGCCTGGGAATCGATAGCGCGCCCCCCGCAGCGCGATCGGAACGGGCCCGGGATCCCCGGTCTGGCGCCGTGGCTCGGGACCGGGTCGGGCGAAGGCCGCGTCCAGGCGCCCGAGGGCGGCGTCGGCGATACGGCGGCAGAGAATGACGGCGAGGGCAAAGAAGACGAGCTCAAACGCAGGCACGGCGACCCACCAGTGCATCACCACCCAGTGCACGGCGTGGTCGCCCCACGTGGCCGCTCCGTGCAACCCCACCCGGCGGAGCAGCTTGCGCGAGCCCTTGGTGCTGATGTCGATCTGCTTGAACGTCAGCTTGCGGGCCTGGGCAAACACCCACAGCGAGAACAGGGTGCCGGCTGCCACCGGGACCCAGACGACGGGCACGGTGAACAGGGCCGTCCTGATCCAGCCCCACTTCCAGCGGTAGCCCAGGCCGACGACCACGCCGAGCAGGGCGACGAGGACGTGGTTCAGCTCGAGTGTGAATCCCCCGAGGAGGAAGGCCACCTGGCCGGACGCCAACGTGGCGATGACGACGGCCCGCAGCCGCCGCCGCACGGTGAGGGCGGCGAAGGGCACCGTCGCCGCCGCGAAGAACACGATGGGAAACGGCAGCAGCCACCCGGCGAACGAGAGCACGAGGGCCACGTCGCCGAGGACGGCGGCCTCGGCCAACTCGGCAGCGCCGAGCGGTCCGTGCCGTCGTCGTGCCACCGCTACTGCTTACCGCTTCTCGCCACGCGTCAGTGAGCGATGATCGCTGCGACGACCGCGGCCACGACCACGGCGAGGGCCCCGGCTGCGTGGAAGGCGAGGAAGCCGATGCCGACGTCGCCCTGGCGGGCGGTGCGCAGCCGTCCCCGCCGGGAGCGGGTGATGGCCGTGACGCCGAGCAGCGCTGTCAGCACGACGACGGCCACCATCGCCGTGGCCAGGCCGGCACCGCGTATGGCCAAGAAGACGCCCATCACAGCGAACGACGCCAGCGCCAGTCCGACATGCACGGCGACGACAGCGGTCGTACCACTCGGCGCATGCGGGCGCTCGCCGTCGTACCACTCGACGAGGACCATCGTGCCGCCGAGGGCGGTGACGAGCAGCAGCGCGAAGGCGAAGGCACCCACGAGGGAAGAGCCGAGCTAGCTGGGGATGTCGGCCAGGACGTTGGCGAGGAGTTCGGCCTGCTCCTGCTGGTGCACGGTGGCGCTGCCCGACGCCGGGCTGGCCGACTCGACGCGGCTGACGTGGCGCAGCGTGAAGTCGTCGCGCAGGAGCCGGTGGAGGCGGGAGTGCACGAACGGCCACGGGCCCATGTTCTCGGGCTCCTCCTGCAGCCAGTAGACCTCCGATGCCTGCTCGTAGCGGGCGAGGACGTCGGCGATCCGCTCTTCAGGCCACGGGTACAGCTGCTCGACCCGCACGACGGCGACGGGCGCCGACGCGTCGTCACGGGCCTTCATGGCGTCGTAGGCCACCTTGCCGGAGCACAGCACGACCCGGCGCACCGCGTTCGGATCCGAGACGAACGGGTCGTCGAGCACCTCCTGGAACGAGCCCGACTCGAAGTCTTCGACCTTGGACCTCGACGTCTTGGCCCGCAGGATCGACTTGGGCGTGATGACGACGAGCGGCTTGCGGATGTCGCGGCGGACCTGACGGCGCAGCAGGTGGAAGTACTGCGCGGCGGTGGTGGCGTTGGCGACCTGGATGTTGTCCTCGGCGGCCAGCGTCAGGAAGCGCTCGATGCGAGCGGAGGAATGCTCGGGGCCCTGGCCCTCGTAGCCGTGGGGCAGCAGCAGCACCAAGCCAGACGTCTGACCCCACTTGTCCTCGGCCGCCACCACGAACTGGTCGATGGTGATCTGGGCGCCGTTGACGAAGTCGCCGAACTGGGCCTCCCACGCAACGAGGGCGTCCTTGTGCTCGACCGAGTAGCCGTACTCGAAGCCGAGGGCGGCGTACTCGGAGAGCAGCGAGTCGTAGACGAAGAAGCGGCCCTGGCTTGCATCGAGATGGGACAACGGGACGTATTCGTGGCCGTCGTCGTGGTCGACGAGCACGGCGTGGCGCTGGGAGAACGTGCCCCGCCGGGAGTCCTGACCGGACAGCCGGATGTCGGCACCCTCGAGGAGCAGCGATCCAAAGGCGAACGCCTCGGCCAGTGACCAGTCGACCTCGCCGCCGTCATAGAGCTTGCCCCGGGCCTGGATCTGCTTGTCGAGCTTGGGGTGGACATGGAAGTCGTCGGGATAGGTGTGCAGGGCGGCGACGACACGGTCGAGGACGTCACGGCTCACACCGGTGTCGATGTGGGCCAGCACGCCGACGGTGGTGGGGGGCCTGGCGATCGGCTGCTCGGGCGGGGACGACTGCTTCGTCTCCTCGAACGCGTGGCTCATGCGGTTCGAGAAGTCCTCGAGGCTCTTCTCGGCCTCATCGATGCTGATGTCGCCGCGACGGACGAGGGCCTCGGTGTAGAGCTTGCGCACCGAGCGCCGGTTCTCGATGCGCTTGTACATCAGCGGCTGTGTATAGGACGGGTCGTCACCCTCGTTGTGGCCGTGGCGCCGGTAGCAGACCATGTCGATGACGACGTCCTTGTGGAACTGCTGGCGGAACCCGAAGGCCAGGCGAGCGACCCGGACACAGGCCTCGGGGTCGTCGCCGTTCACATGGAAGATCGGCGCCTGCACCATCTTGGCGATGTCGGTCGGATACACCGACGACCGCGCCTCCTCGGGGCTGGTGGTGAACCCGAGCTGATTGTTGATCACGAGATGGACGGTGCCGCCCACCCGGTAGCCGGGCAGAGCCGACAAGTTCAACGTCTCGGCCACCACGCCCTGGCCGGCAAAAGCGGCGTCGCCGTGGATGAGGAGGGCGAGCACGGGGAACGCCTCGTGCTCGTTGATGAGGTCCTGCTTGGCCCGCGTCATGCCTTCGACCACGGGGTCGACGGCCTCCAGATGCGACGGATTTGAGGCCAGCGTGAGCGGCAGCTCCTTGCCGGACGGGCCGACGAACTTGCCGCTGGCACCCACGTGGTACTTCACGTCGCCCGAGCCCTGCACGGTGTCGGGGTCGACGTCGCCCTCGAACTCCCGGAAGATCTGGCGGTACGACTTGCCGACGATGTTGGCCAGGACGTTGAGCCGGCCCCGGTGGGCCATGCCCAGCACGGCCTCCTGCGTGCCGGCCTGGGCGGCCTGGTCGAGCAGCTCGTCGATGAGGGGGATGGCGCTCTCCGCCCCCTCGAGCCCGAAGCGCTTGTGGCCCACGTACTTGGTGTGCAGGAAGCGCTCGAAGGCTTCGGCCGCATTGAGGCGGTCGAGGATGTGCCGCTGCTCATCCGGTTCCAGGGCGGTGTTCACGCCCTCCACCTGTTCCTGGATCCACCGCTTCTGGTCGGGCTCCTGGATGTGCATGTACTCGACGCCGATACGGCGGCAGTAGGCGTCGCGGAGCACGCCGAGGATGTCGCCGAGGGGCATGACGTCGCTGCCGGCCAGACCGTCGGTGAAGAACTCCCGCTCGAGGTCCCAGATGGTCAGTCCGTACGTCGCAGGATCGAGCTCGGGGTGGGTGTGCGGCGGCTTCCACCGGAGGGGGTCGAGGTCGGCGATGAGGTGGCCGCGGACGCGGTACATGTTGATCAGCGTCTGGACGTGGACCTGCTTCTCGGCCTTGACCCGGTCGCTGTCGAGCGGGTTCACGTCGGGGCGCCAGTGCACGGGCTCGTACGGCACGCCCATGGCCGAGAACACGTCCTCGTAGAAGCCGTCGGCACCCATGAGCAGGTCGTGGATGCGCTGGAGGAACAGCCCCGACTCGGCCCCCTGGATGACGCGGTGGTCGTACGTCGAGGTGAGCGTCAGGACCTTGGAAAGACCCAGTTCGGCGATGACCCGCTTGTCGGCTCCCTGGTACTCCGCCGGGTAGTCGAGGGCGCCGACGCCGACGATGACCGCCTGGTTGGGCATGAGCCGCGGCACCGACTGCACGGTGCCGATCGTGCCCGGGTTCGTGAGCGACATGGTCGCCCCGGCGAAGTCGTCGGGTGACAGCTTGTTGGAGCGGACCTTGCGGATCAGCTCCTCGTACGCCGACCAGAACGCCTTGAAGTCGAGCGTGTCGGCGTCCTTGATCACCGGGACGAGCAGCGAACGCGAGCCGTCCTTCTTCTCGAGATCGACGGCGATGCCCAGGCCGACGTGCTCGTGGCGGACGACCTCGGGCGTGTCGCCGTCGCGGGTGAACGTGGAGTTCATGTTGGGCACGGTGGCGACGGCCTTCACGACCGCGTAGCCGATGATGTGGGTGAAGCTGACCTTGCCCTGGCCCGTGCGGCCCATGTACCCGTTGAGGACCTTGCGGTTCACCTCGAGGAGGCGGGCCGGCACCGTCCGCACGCTGGTGGCCGTGGGGACGGCGAGGCTGGCCTCCATGTTCTGCACGATGCGGGCGCCCGCGCCCCGGATCGGTTCGGGCTTGTCGGCGTCGGAGCCCTGCGGCGCAGGCTCGGCCTTCGCTTCGCCCTTCGCCTCGTTCTTCTGGGCTGGCTCCTTCTTCGTCGCCGCCGGCTTCGGCTTCTGCTCGCCCTGCGCCGCCTCGGTCGCCGTCTGCACGGGCTGCTTCGGCTCGGCGACGTGACCGTCGTCACTGCCGTCGGCGAAGAAGTCCTGCCAGCTCTCCGAGACCGACGTGGGATCGGCCCGGTAGCGCTCGTACATCTCGTCGACGAGCCACGCGTTGGGCCCGAATGTCGTGCTCGGTTCGGCCATTTCTCCCGCCATCGATCCTACTTGTGCGCCCCTCCTACCCTTTCGGTTGCATGACGCGAGCGCGGGTCGTCCGATGGGTCGTCATCGGCGTGTGTGTCGTCGGTATCGCCGGCATGATCGTGGGCTCGGTTGCCGACAACAACGACGTCGCCCTCACGTTCGGCCTCATCACGGCGGCGGCCGTCGTCTCGTTGATGGTGGCCACCGCCGTGAGCCCACCGTCGGCGGCGCCGCGCCCGGCGGCAGGCACGTCCGAGTTCGACGAGGCTCAGGCGGCACGCGTGGAGCGCCTTGTGCAGCGTCTGGTCGACAAGGGAGCGCCCGAGGCGGACGTCCGCCAACTGGTCGGCGAAGCCGTCCGCCTGGGCCGGGGCGCAGCCCGTTCTGACGAAATCCTTCACATTGAGGCTCCAGATGCCGATGATTGATACGTGGCCAATACGACCTCATGGAAGAGCCGGGCCGTCACCCGCCCCGTCGAGGCCGGGAACTCGGCCATCTGCGCGGCGTGCGACCAGCCGGTGAAGTTCGCCGCTCGGGTCAAGTCCTTCCAGGTGATCGCCAACGTGTACGACAACGGCAAGTGGAACCGCGTCGAGCACTACCACCTCGAGTGCTACGAGGCCGCCGGCGAGCCCTACGGCGCTGTCGCCTGACGATCAATCTCTGAGCGCGAGCGCCAGTTCGAGGAACAGCCGGGTCGGCTGAGCCTTGGGGTCGGCGCCCAGCAGGGCCTCGATCCGGTTGAGGCGGTACTCCAGCGTGTGGCGGTGCACGTAGAGGTTGCGGGCGGCGGCGGCCAGTGAGAGGCCCGTGGCGTAGAACTCGGTGAGCGACTTCAACAGCTCCTCGCCTCGGCTGTCGGCCTCGACCGCCCCCAACCAGGCGTCGACGAACGCCCTCCGTTCGTCGTCGGGGCCGCCGAGGACGGCCGCGAGCGGTACGACGTCCTCGTAGCGGACCACGGGCCGGCGCAGATGGGCCGCGACCCGCGCCGCCGCACGGGCCCGGCGAGCGCCTGCCTCGGGATCGAGTGCCGTGGCCAGACCGGCCCCCTGAATGCCGTCGAGCTCGGGGGCGTCGTCCCCGGGCAGATAGGCAACAACGGCGCCGCCCACGCGGCCCACGATGGCCTCGGGGAGCGCCCGGCGGAGGCTGCGGACGAGGGCGCCCACCTCCTGCTCTCCGACGTCGACCGCCACACACCAGCGGAGGGCGGCGAGGTCCACCTCACGGCGCCGCGCCCGTTCGGCCAGCTGCTCGTCGGCCTCCCGGACGCCGGCCAGGACCTCGATCAGGGCCTGGAGGTCGTGCTCCTCGTCGGCGACGAGCTCTTCGGCGGTCTCCTGGTAGCCGGCGGATACGGCGGCGACCGCCGTCTCCAGGAGCTCGAGCATTGTCTTCGTGCCCTCGTACAAGACGTCGAGGCGCTCGTCGGGCGCCTCAGGCGCCAACTCGACGAGGTGCTCCCAGAAGCGGTGGGCGCCGACCTGGAAGGCGAGCAGCACGTCGGGCAGGGGCACCCCCTGGCCGGCTCGACGGCGCCCGAGGGCGGCCAGCGCGGCTTCCAGGCCTTCGGGCGTCTCGTCGCCGCGCAGTCGGGCGAGCCCCACCAGCACGACCGCCTGGGCGCCGGCCCGGACGTCCACGAGAAGATCGGCGTCGCCGGCGGCGTAGGAGGGGATGTACACGTTGTACGCCTGCATCATCGACTCGACGACGACGTCGATGTTGGCCTGCACGGCCTCGACAGCCCGCAACACGGCTTTCGATGGCCGCCCGTTGGACACTGTGTCCCCCTGTTCCAACCCCCGCTGCTAGCCCCAGCGCGGGCTCCGGGTTACGCCCGGTACTCGACCCTTCCCCCCAAAGCTTCCCACACAGCCTCGAGGTGAGCGAAGGTTCCCTCCGGGAGCTGACCCAGCCGGGCGACGAGGGTCTCGTCGGCACCCGACTGCCGGGCGCTGGCGACGAGGGTGTCGCGGTCGGCTGGGAACACCCGCGGCTGGAGGTGGCGGGCCAGCTCGGCCCGGGCCTCGATCTCGTCATGACCGAGCGTGTCGCGGTTGGCCGAAGGCGCTGCCTCGCCGGTCAGCAGGGCGTCAGGCGCCGGCTCGCCGTCTCCCGGGCCTTCCTGCTCGCGGGACTCCTCGGCCCGGGATTCGACGGGCGATCCCCGTGTGAGGGACTCGGTTTCGTGCTTGAGCTCCTCGTCAACGCGGGGTGCATGCTTGTCGCTGCTGCGCTCCATACGTTTGTCCCTACCCGACGTCCCGAGAAAAAAATTCGCGGATGAGGTGGTTTCGGAGGGTCAAGTCGGGGTAAAAACGAAGTCCCCAAGAGGAGTGCGGGCCATCCTGTGCTCCATCCCCCCAGTGCCAGAAGGCCCGGTCCGCCCCGGGCCTTCTGGTCGTTCTAGGGCCAGGACGTTTGGTCCATCCGGGCCGCGTCGCTTCGGCCGGAGCGTCCAAAGGGGCCGGGTCGGGCGCTGGCTAAGAACTCCACATGCGCAGACGCCGGGCCGTTGTCGGCCTCTTCGTCGCCCTGCTCGTCGGTCTCACCGCCGCCCCGGCCCTCGGGACGTTCCCCTTCCCGGGGGGCACCGGAACGGGGGGGAACATCTACGACTACACCCGCCTGCACATCAACAACGGGTCGTGCCCCCCGGGCCCGGGGAGCGACCTGCCCAAGGGCTTCGACTGCAAGAGCAGCTTCAAGCTGACTGACTACGCCCCCCAGCCCGGCGATCAGGACTACGACCCCACCGTCGAGAACAACCCCCAGGAGCTTTTCGGCGTGAAGGGGCCCGGGACCAACCACGCCTGGGAGCTCACGACGGGCCGGCCCGACACCGTGATCACGGTGATGGACAGCGGCATCGAGTGGAGGACGCCCGAGCTGGCCAACAAGGTCCACCTCAACATGGGCGAGCTCCCCGTGCCGTGCGTCTCGGCCACGTGCACCACGACCCGGGGCAGCACGCTCCAGGACTACGACGTCAACGGCGACGGCGTCTTCAACGTCGAGGACTACGCCCGCGACCCCCGGGTGACCGACCGCAACGCCAACGGGATCCTCGACCCCGAGGACCTGATCATGAGGTTCTCCGACGGCAAGGACGACGACCACAACGGCTACGTCGACGACATTGCCGGCTGGGACTTCTACCAGGCCGACAACGACCCGGCCGACGACGTCACCTATGGCCACGGAACGGGCGAGGCGCGGGACTCCTCGGCCGAGATCGAGAAGCAGCTCACCCAGTGCCCCAACTGCATGTTCGAGCCCTTGCGCGTCGGTGACTCGTTCATCGCCGACATCAACCACTGGGCCCAGGCGGTGTTCTACGCCGTCGACAACGGCGCCAGCGTCATCCAGGAGGCGCTCGGCACGATCGACCACACCGCTTTCGCCCAGGCCGCGGCCGACTACGCCTACAACCACGGCGTCCTGATCGTCGCGTCCGAGGCCGACGAGTCGGCCGGTCACCACAACTGGCCGGCCGCCCTGAACCACACCATGGTCGTCAACTCGGTCACCTCCGGAGCGACGGCGGGCGACATCCCGGGCCTGGGCAGCGCCCTGCCCGACCAGCTCAAACCGACGCCGATCCAGCGGCCCGCCACGTACCTGGCCTTCAACGGCTGCACGAACTTCGGCGGCTACACGTGGGTCTCGATCGAGTCGGCGTCGTGCTCGTCGGACGCCACCGGGCAGTCGTCGGGCATGGCCGGCCTGCTCTACTCGGCGGCCCGCAACGCCGTACAGAAGGGCGTCATGGCCCCCGACGCGTCGGGGCGGCCGCTGTCGGCCGAGGAGGCCAAGCAGCTGTTCCGGCTGAGCGCCGACGACATCGACTTCTCCACGCCCCGCTGCGACCCCGCCCCCAAGTGCGGCCCCGCCAACAACTTCGCAACGACCCTCCCGGACTCGCAGCGCTTCGTGACGGCCGCGGGCTGGGACCAGATCACCGGCTGGGGCCGCTTCAGCTCGAACAAGGCGGTGCACCTCGTCGCCGACGGAAAGATCCCGCCGGAGGCCGACATCACCTCGCCCCGCTGGTGGCAGCCGCTGCCGACGTCGGGCAGCGTGCCGGTCACGGGCCGGGTGGCCGCCCCCCGGGCGTCGTCCTACACCTACG
>CADDZP010000087.1 GCA_902812475.1 Actinomycetota bacterium
CGCCCAGCTGCTGCTGTTCGAGGAGGCGTTCACCGGCGCCGGCATCCCCCACCGCGTGCGAGGCGAAGGCGCGTTCCTCTCCCAGCCCGAGGTGCGCCAGGCCCTCAACGAGCTGCGGCGCCTGCCGGCCAGCCGCCCGCTCTCAGCCGCCATCGCCGACCTCGAGGAGATGGCGACCGAGGGCGAAGGCGAGCGGCGCCTGCGCCTCGAGGGCCTCGTGCGCCTGGCCCGTGAGTACACGGCCCTCGACGAGGCCGGTTCCGTCGAGGCCTTCTTCGCCTGGCTGCGGGCGACGGTCGGCGGCGACGAGCCCAAGGGCGACAGCAACGTCGTCGAACTGGCCACCTTCCACGCCGCCAAAGGGCTCGAATGGCCGGTGGTGTTCGTGGTCGGGCTCGAGCGCGGGTTGGTGCCGATCGCCCAGGCCGACACACCCCCGGCGCGGGCCGAAGAGCGGCGCCTTCTCTACGTGGCCGTGACCCGCGCCCAGCGTGAGCTGCACTGCTCCTGGGCCGAGCGACGCACGTTCGGCGCCAAGATGCTCACCCGGTCGCCGTCGCCGTACCTGCCCGCCGTCGAGGCGGCCGTGAAGGCGGCCGGTGAGGGAGCGCCCGGCGACTGGCGCCGCTTTCTCGACGACGGCCGCAAGAAGCTGCGCGCCGGCGGCGGCAGGCACACCGGCAAGCTGCCCGTCCTCGAAGGCGCCGACCCCGCTGTGTTCGAGGCCCTGAAGTCGTGGCGGGCGCAGGCGGCGAAGCGGTCCGGCGTCCCCGCCTACGTGATCTTCCACGACACGACCCTGGCCGCGCTCTCCCAGGCCAAGCCCCGTGACCGCACCGGTCTGTTGGCGGTGCCCGGCCTGGGCCCCGTGAAGGCGGCGCGCTACGGCGACGACGTGCTCGCCGTGCTGGCCGGAACCGGCGCGGCCGCTTCGTGAAGTTCCACCTCGAGCACCGCTTCGACGCGCCGCTCGAGCAGGTGGAAGCGGCCACCGCCAACCCGGCCTTCCTCGAGAGCACACGCCTGCCCGACGTGGGCCCGCCCAAGGTCCTCAGCCGCGACGAGGCGGGCGACACCGTCACGCTGCGTGTGCAGTACCAGTACACGGGCAGCCTCGACGCCCTCGCCCGCCGGGTGCTCCGTTCCGGCGACGTGACGTGGGTGCAGGAGATGGTCATCGACCGCGGCACCCACGAAACGAGGTTCACGGTGACGCCGAAGGTGTACCCGGAGCGCTTCGAGTGCGGTGGGCTGATGCGTCTCACCGAGAGCCAGGGCGTCACCGAGCGTGTGATCGATGGCGAGCTCAGGATCAAGGTGCCGCTGTTCGGCAGCCGGGCTGAAGGCTTGATCGTGCCGGGCCTGCGCAGCCGCATGAAGCGTGAGGCCGAGTTGCTGGACGAGTGGGTCAAAAGCCATCCGCACGGTTGACGCGGGCGGTCCCTGGCGCGACAACCGAGGTATGAGCTCGTTCCTCTGGCCGAACGACGAGGGTTGGCCCTATCCGGACACAGCGGGCGAGACGGTCGACCTCGACGCAATGCACGATGACGACGTCGTCTGCCTGCGCGCCGATCCCACCCAGGTTCTGGGCAGGCTCGACCCTCTCGAACGCGCCGTCATCACCGCCCGTTACGGGCTCGAGGGCAAGACCCCTCGCAGCATGAAGGAGCTGTGCGTCGAGATGGGCATGCCGCGTGCCGAGCTCCGCGACGCCCTCGGCACCGCGCTGGCCAAGCTCCGCACCGAGCTCCGCTGAGCTCAGGACCAGTCGAAGTCGATCAGCATCGGGGCGTGGTCTGACGGCGACTTGCCCTTCCGCGCGAAGCGGTCGATGAGACCGTAGGTCGCCGAGTCGGCAAGGACCTTGGTGGCCAGCTCCAGGTCGATGCGCATGCCCCGATGCTGGTGGAAGTCACCGGCCCGGTAATCCCAATACGTGTAGAGACGGTCGTCGCCGTAGAGGTTGCGGAAGACGTCGACGAGCCCCCACTCCTCGATGCGGGCGAGTGCTTCGCGCTCGGGCGGGCTGACGTGGGTGCCGCCATTGACCTTCGCCGGGTCCCAAACGTCGCGGTCCTCTGGCGCGATGTTCCAGTCGCCACACATCACGAAGGGCTCGGTGGGGTCACACGACCTCTCGAGTCCGTGGCGGAGACGCTCCAGCCACTGCAGCTTGGCCTCGTAGTGCTCGGTGCCGACCTGGCGGCCGTTGGGCACGTAGATGCTCGCCACCCGCACCCCGCCGCACGTGGCCCACAGCAACCGTGCTTCGGTGACCTCGTCCTCCGCCTGGTCGGTGAAGCCCGCAACGACGTCGTGCAAGCCGACCTTGCTGAGGATGGCGACGCCGTTCCACTGGCCCTGTCCGCAGTGCGCCGCCTCGTAGCCGAGCGAGGCAAACGCCATCGAGGGAAAGTTGGCGTCAGCGAGCTTTGTCTCCTGGAGACAGAGCACATCGGGCTGGGCATAGCCCAGCCACTCCTCGACGCGGGGCATGCGCTTGTTCAGCGAGTTGACGTTCCAGGTGGCGATCCGCATCCGGTCCGAGCCTAGGACCGGGGAGCGTGCTCAGGAGGCGCCGTCCTCGATGGTGAAGACGGTGTCGAGGCGGGTGATCTCGAGCACCTTCCGGGCTGCGGGCCGGGGAGAGCGCAGCACCATCTCGCCGCCTCGCTGCCGCAGCCGCTTCTGGGCGCCGACGAGGATGTCGAGGCCGGTCGAGTCGACGAAATCCATGTGGGCCAGGTCGAGAACCACCCTCCGGACGTCGGCCTCGAGCAGGCGCAGCAGCTCCTCGCGCAGCCTCCCGCCCGTATCGATGTCGACGTCGCCCTCCACAGCCACGATCGCCGTGGCGCCGTCGTTCGCCACGCTGACCCGCAGTTCGCCTGGCAGCGCCAATGGGTCACCCATGCTGTCCTCCTCGGGTGACGAGGCGGCTCGAGGCTGAACCTGCACCAGTCTTCCACACGTACGCTGGCTTGATGGAGCCCGCCGATTCGGCCCTCGACGCGTTGCGGGCCTTGCTCAGAGTGCTGGACGGGAACGAGAAACGGATCGACTTCGTGCGCCGGCGGGCGGCCGAGATCGAGAAGCTCCGGGAGCAGGGCTACACCTGGCGCCAGATACTCGCCACCGAGGAACGCCCTCTCATCGTCGACGTCCTGGGCCAGAACATGGCCCTGCTGAACGAGGTGGGCGGCCGCTTCCGCCGTGAAGAGGCCCGTCAGATGCAGGCCGAGGGAGTGAAGACCGAGGAGATCGCCGACCTGCTCGGCGTCACCCCCGCCCACGTCGAGGCGATGCTCGAGTCCGGCACGTGAAAGTGCGGCTACGCCTCGTGTGACGAGAACCAGTCCGCGAGCGCCGGCACCATGTGCGTGCGCGCCCGCGCCGACGAACAACCCGACGTGTCCGGCCGGCAGGCAGATCCGGCGGAACTCGGGCGAGCCGAGGAACGCAGCAAGGCCGTCGCTGGCCGCGGGGGGACGATGTGGTCGTCGCGACCGACCACGCTCATCAACGGCGTCGTGATGTCGGACACCGAGACGTCTGTTCCGCCGAGCGGGAACGTTCCCGATGCCAGGACGTTACGGCGGATCAGCAGCTCGGCCACCTGCCTGAAGGCGGCACCCGGGAACGGCACGTGGTCGCTGGCCCAGCCGCTCATCATGCGGTGGCCGGCGACATACTCGTCGTCCCAGAGCCGCTGGACGAGGGTGACCGTCGCATTGATGGGCCCGGTGGGTCGCAGCGCCGCGAACCCGCGGATCAGGGCGGCCGGCGGGACGTTGCCGGAGCTGTCGATGAGGTCATCGGCCTCGAGCCGCCCCTGCTGCAACAGCGCCGACAGCGGACCAAGCTGCTCGAAGTCGACGGGCGTCGCCAGCAGGACAGAGCGTCGTCGACCTCGGCCCAGCCGAGGCTTTGCCGAGCGTGCCGGAGCGCCACCTCTGCGGGCGCGGCGCCAGCGAGCACGCGAGCGAACGGAGGCATTGCCTCCGGGACCCTGACTAATTGATTGGTCGGATAAAACCGGCAATTCTGGAGTGGCTAGTAGAAGAGACAGCGTGAACGCGCTTGTGTGGTCCGACTACCTCTGACCGTGGTGCTACGTCGGCCTGGATCGGTCGGCACTGCTTCGGTCGCTCGGCGTCACCGTCACCGCCCTCCCCTACGAGCTGCATCCTGAGATCCCCGTCGGGGGCATCTCGCTGGAGGAGCATTGGGGTGCCCGCTACGGCGAGGCGTCGGCGATGTATGCGCGCATCGAGGCCGAGTGCGAGCAGGCGGGCCTGCCGTTCAACCGACCGGCGCGCGTGCCGAACACCCGGCGGGCCTTGTCCACCGCCGAGTGGGTACGGCGCAACCAGCCAGAAGCGTTCGACTCGCTGGACAGGTCGCTGTTCCACGCGCACTTCCTCGAGAACCGACCGCTCGACGACCCAGCCGTGCTGGAGGAGCTCGTCGCCGCGGCCGGCGTGGATGCGGCGGCCGCGCGCGACGCCGTCGACAGCGGCGCCATGGAAGCCTCGCTGCGCGAGTCGATGGACGCCGCCCTCGACGCCAACGTCACCGGCACACCCGCCTGGCTGCTCGACGGTCGCCTGCTCATTCCCGGCGCCCAGCCCCGGGACCTCTTCGAGATCTGGGTCCAGCGCCTCCGCGAGCGCACCCCGTGACACCTTCACGCGTCTCTGCGCGCCAGGCGTCGTCAGACGACGACGAGCGCGCACAGACGCGGCCTACCCCGGCGGCGCCGCCTTCTTGGTGGTGGCCTTCTTGGTGGTGGCCTTCTTCGGCCGGGCCTTCTTCTTGGCCGCTGCCTTCGCAGCCTTCTTCGGCTCGGCCGCCTTCTTCCTCGCAGAAGCCTTCTTCGCCGCCGGAGCTTTCTTCTTGATCGCGGCCTTCTTCTTCGCCGCCGTCTTCTTCCTGGTCGCCTTCTTCGGCTCGAGCGTGGTGACCGCCGGCTCCGGTTCGGGAACGGTCGGCTCGGGCTCGGCTTCGAACAGCTGAGCGGGCGCTGGCCCTGCGACGGGATCGGCGGGCGCCTTCGTCGCCGCCCTCTTCTTCGCCGTCGTCGCCCGCTTCTTCGCCGCCGCCTTCTTGTTGGCGGGCGCCTTGGCCCGGGCGTGCTCGGCGATCTCGGCCTCGACGGTTTCCTCGGTGGGAACACCCGCCACCTTCGCCACCCCGGGGAGCGCCAGTTCGATTCCCCGCCTGGGCGGGTCGAGGGCCTGGACGACGAACGCCCGTGGCTCGCCCCGCTTGAGGACGTCCTTTGCGCTGCGGGGCGGCGGGTCGCCCAGGCCGGTGAGGGGCACGTAGCAGCGGGCTCCGTTGCACATCACGAAGGCGCCGTGGGAAGTGAAGCTGTCGACGGTCGCCTCGACCTCCGAACCGAGCGGATGGTCGGCGATGAAGGTGATGAAGGCGAGCGGCTCGTTGACCGGATCGGCCGGCCCCCGCCCCCGCCGTCGCCCCCGGTTCTTGTTGCCGGGCTTCGGCGCCACTGCGTCGGCCGTGGCCTCGGCGATGGCCTCCCGTGCCTCGTTGGTCACCTTCTTCTCCGGTCGTTGGGCCGCCCGCTTGCCGGCCCGGACCGCGACTCTGCTCTTGGGACCGCGGACCGGCGTTCTCGGCGTGAAGATCCAGCCCACACCTTGCACGGGCTTGCCACCGATCAGCCTCCCTTCCTCGAACAGCCAGGGGTACTCGCCGTGGAACTCCTGGAACGAGTCGTTGGACAGCACGGTGGCGCCGGTGCGGTCAGCGATCTGGAGGAGAAAGCGGTCGCCACGCCCAATGGCGCCCGCCGGCGGCGACGACAGCTCACCGGCCGCCTCGGCCTCCTCGAACGCGCGCCGTTCCGACGGGTCGATGCGGTGCCCGAAGGTGGCATCCACGACCACGATCATGGTGTCGTCGGGATGCTCGGCCTGATAGGCGCGCACGGCTTCGTCGAGTTGGGCCAAGCTGGGCAGCGACCGGCCTTCGGTCGCGATGTTCGAGCCGTCGACGACGACTTGGCGTCCCGCCATGGGGGGCCAGTCAAGCATCCCGTACGCTTCGACCCAGTGGACGACGTCACCGGTGAGGTCACCGACCTCCTCCAGCACCTCATCCGCAATGCCTGCGTCAACGACGGCACGCCCGGGTCCGGGCAGGAGTCGCGCAACGCCGACGTGCTGACCTCCTACCTCGAAGGGTCGGGCCTCGACTTCCAGCGCTACGAGCCCGTTCCGGGTCGGGCCAGCGTCGTGGGCCGGATCGAAGGGCGCAATCCCGAGGCACCCAGCCTGCTGCTGATGGGCCACACCGACGTCGTACCCGCCAACGCCGACGGCTGGCAGCGCGACCCGTTCGGCGGCGAGCTTGTCGAAGGCGAGGTCTGGGGTCGAGGCGCCATCGACATGCTCAACCTCACGGCGTCGATGGCGGTCGCCGTCAAGCGCCTCACCGCCGCCGGCTTCCGGCCCGAGGGTGACCTCATCTACCTGGGTGTGGCCGACGAGGAGAACCTGGGCGAGGCCGGTGCCAAGTGGCTGGTCGACAACGAGCGCGACGCGGTGGCCGCCGACTACGTCGTCACCGAGTCGGGCGGCATACCGATCCCGACGCCATCGGGCATCAAGCTGCCCGTCGTCATCGGCGAGAAGGGCACCCATTGGACGACGTTGCGCGTGCGGGGCACGCCCGGCCACGGCTCGTCGCCGCTGCTGACCGACAACGCCCTCGTGAAGGCGTCCGAGGTCGTGCGCCGCATCGACGCCTACCGACCGGAGGCACAGATACACGCCACCTGGCGCCGGCTCGTCGAGTCGATGGGGTTCCCGCCCGAGCTCACCGACCCCATGCTGCGGGCGGAGGGGTTCCGCGAGTTCTGCGAGGCACTGCCGATGGTCGGCCTGGCCCGGCTGGCCCACGCCTGCACGCACACGACGATTGCCCCGACCGTCGTCCACGGCGGCTCGAAGGTCAACGTCATCCCCGACCAGGTCGACATCGACCTCGACATCCGCACGCTCCCGGGCCAGACCGGTGAAGACATCGACGCCATGGTGCGCGAGGCGCTCGGCGATCTGGCCGATGACGTCGAGCTGATCGTGCGCGACCACGAGAGCGCGACCGAGTCGCCCGCCGACACGCCCCTCTGGGACGCCCTGCAGCGGGTCGCGGCGCGCCTGTTTCCTGGTTCGGCGACGGTCCCTCTCATGATGATGGGCGCGACCGACGCCCGCTTCTTCCGGCGAGCGGGCTCGGTTGCCTATGGGTTCGGGCTCTTCAGCCAACACATCAGCTACGACGAGTTCAGCTCGATGTTCCACGGCGACAACGAGCGCGTCGACCAGGAGTCGTTGCGCCTGAGCACCGAGCTGTGGGAGACGACGGCGCGCGACCTCCTCGGCGCCTGACATCGATGATCCGCGCCGCGCTGTTCGACGTGGGCGGCGTCATCACCACCAGCCCGTTCGAGTCCTTCGCCCGGTACGAGCGCGAGAGAGGCCTGCCCGAGGGCTTCATCCGCAAGCTCAACAGTACGAACCCCGACACCAACGCCTGGGCCCAGCTCGAACGCGACGCCGTCAGCTTCGACCGGTTCTGCCAGCTGTTCGAGGCCGAGGCTCGGACCGCGGGCGGCGAGCTGAAGGCGCGGGAGGTCCTCGAGTGCCTGGCCGGCGACGTCCGTCCCGAGATGATCGAAGCCGTGCGCCGCTGTCACGAAAGGCTGAAGACCGCCATGCTCACCAACAACTGGCGAGCCGAGGATGAGGGCGGACGCCTCGACATGTTGTTGCCGTTGTTCGACGTCGTCATCGAGTCGAGCAAGGCCGGCGTGCGCAAGCCCGACCCGCGCTTCTACGAAATGGCATGCGAGCAGCTCGGGATCGAGCCCGCTGAGGCGGTGTTCCTCGACGACCTCGGCGTGAACCTCAAGCCGGCGAGAGCGATGGGGATGACGACGATAAAGGTGACCGACCCCGGCCAGGCCCTCGGCGAGCTCGAGGACGCCGTTGGCTTCCCCGTTCGCTAGCCGACTGTCGCCAGGTCGGCCTCGACCGTGTCGACGAACGCCGGTGCGGCCCTGACGGACCGGTAGAGATCGAGCGCCTCCCCGAAACGCGTCCGAGCGCCGGCAGCATCGCCGGCGGCGGCGAGGACGCGGCCCCACTGGTGAAGCGTGTCGGCCTCGATGAACGGCGACCTCCACTCGGACAACAACGCCGACGCGTCGGCAAGCCGGGCGTCCGCTTCCGCCCACTGCCCGCGCGCCGCAGCCGCGGCCGCCTCGGCGCGAAAACCGTCGGCGGCCAGCGCCTTCCAGTCCTCGCCGTTCGACAGCAAGGCTTTCGTCGCGTCCGCATAGACCGCTGCCGCGTCGGCATCGGCCGTGGCCGCGCAAAACCGCGCCAGCATCGCTCGGAGCTGGATTTCGCCCGGGGCGAGGCCGTCGGAGACGAGATCGAGGGCTCGAAGCGCTGCGCTCTTGGCAGCGTCGACATCGCCACGGTCGGCAAGGATCGGCGCCACCCAGGTGAGGGCAAACGCCTCATCCCACCGGTCGCCGCGCGCTGCGAATTCACCCGAGCGGGCGAGCCACTGGTCCGCCACGGAGAACCGGTCTCCGACGTAGGCGGCGATCATCAGATCGGCAATCCCGTACCGGGCGCGATCGATCTCATCGAAGAAGGCGAGGCCCTCGTCGACGTCGCCGCCGAAGATCAGCCAGAACGACCCGACCTCGCGCAGGATCGCACGCCTGGCGGGCGCTTGGCGAATGGCGGGATGCGCGAGCGCGCGGTCGACCCAGGTCCGGCACCCGACGGCGTCGTAGCAGCCCGCTTCGAGGGCGCCGCCGATCCACGCGGCCACGAACAACGGCGCCGCTCGTCCTGCTTGGTCTCCGGCCGACCACGCACGTTCGAGAATCTCACGAGCGTCTCGTAGGCGCCCGAGGCACATGAAGCTCCATCCGCGTAGCGCCGCCGCCAGGCCCCACAGCCCAGGGTCGCCGATCTCCTCGCCGAGCCCCATCGCCCGCTCCGTCGCATCGAGGGCGTCCCGTGGCTGGAGCGCCCACAGCCAAGCAGCAGCGCGACCAGCCGCCAGGTAACCGAGCGTGCGGCGATCATTCCCCCGAGCGATGACGGGCTCGGCAGCCTCGAACAGGGAGAGGGCGCGCCGGATGTCCATGGTGGCTGGAAGCGTCGAAAGATGACTGCCGAGGCGAGAGCGGACAATGGCCGCCTGTTCGTCGTTGTCGGTAGCGGAGAAGATCTCGAGGGCTTCGTCGAGCAGAGCAACGCCGCGGTCGTGATCCAGCCCGGTCGCAACAAGGATGTCGCCGAGGCGGACGACCAGGCGAGCGCGCAGCTCGCCGCCGACGTCGTCCTCTTCGAGGATCTCGAGGGCCGCCTCCAGGTGCGCGACCGCCTCCTCCCAAGCGAACAGTCCCGCCGCCTCCGCCGCAGCCCTCCGTGAGTACGTCACGGCCTTTTCTCGATCGACCGCCACGCCGCCGGCTCGCAAGTGGGACGCCACGGTGGCGGCCCATCCCACGGTCCCCGGCACGCGGCGTTCGATGGCGTCGGCGGCGCGGACGTGGAGGCGCTGCTTGCGAGCGAGCGACAGCTCCTCATAGAGCGTCTGGCGGACCAGGGCGTGGGTGAAGGCGTACGTCGGCCGGGTCCGGCCACGAACTTCTTCGACCAACTGCCGCTCGAGCGCCTCTTCCAGGCCAGACAGCACGGCGTCGGTGTCGACGCCGCTCATGTCGTCCAGAACGTCGAACTCGAACTCCCGGCCGAGCACCGAAGCCTCGGCCAGCACTCGATTGGCGCTCTGCGACAGTTGCGAGAGGCGGCGTCCAACGACTTCACGCACGCCCTCGGGGATGCCGAGCTCGGACGCAGGAACGTCGAACGTCCACACACCGTCGCGCTGATAGACACCGCCGGTCTCGACCAGATGGCGCAGGATCTCGCCGATGAAGAAGGGGTTGCCCTCCGTTTCGTCCACGAGTACCTGGGCCAGCTCCCGGCCTCGCCGGCCCAGCTCGTGGCCGGTGACCGCCTCGAGCAGGTGCTCGATGTCGGTGCTCCCGAGCCCGCGGAGAGCAAGACGTGTGACGCCCGCTTCACGGCGCAGATCGGCGAGCATCGCCGAGAGGGGGTGCGTGCGGGCCAGATCGGTGTCGCGGTACGTCCCGATCACCAACAGCGGGAACGGGCGGGGCTGGCGGAGCACGAACTGGAACAGGAGCAGCGTCGGCTTGTCGGCCCAGTGGAGATCGTCGAGAACGAGCACGATCGGGCGCTCGGCTGCGGCGGACCGCAGGAGGGCGCCGACCGCTCCGAAGAGCCGGAAGCGATCGGGCTCCTCCAGGAAGTCGGGCGCCAATCCCGGCACCCGTTGACCCAGCTCCGGGACGAGACGCACGAGCTCGGCGGCGTCGGCGCCGATCTCGTCTTTGAGCTCGTCTTCCGGGCACACGCTGACGTAGTGGCGCAGGGCTTCCACGAATGGCTGGTAGGGCACCACCGTTTCCTCGTCGCACCGCCCGAGCAGCACGGTCGCGCCCTCGGCATGTGCGGCCATCGCCGCCTCGGCCGCCAGCCGGGTCTTCCCGACGCCAGGCTCGCCCCCGAGGAGCACCGTCGTCAGGTCGCCGCCGACGGCGTGCTCCCAGGCTCGCTGTAGCTCGTCGAGCTCTGTGTCACGCCCGACGAACACCGAGGCGGCGGAAGTGACCACGGCCGGCATGGCAGGCAGGCCGGTCCGCTCCGGCTCCCAGGCGACGACGCACGTCGGAACGGGGTCGGGAAGGCCCTTGAGCTCCCGCGGCTCCGGCGGTCTGAAGCGGTCGGCCGCTCGCGATCCGGCCAGGACACGCACGACGTCGGCAGCCAGGATCTCGCCGCCGTTGGCCGCCGCGCACAGGCGTGCCGCCTCGACGACCGGCCGACCGAACCAATCGCCGTCCTCCTGGGACGCCTCCCCGGCGCTCACCCCGACCCGCAGCCCGAGGACGTTCTGCCCGGGTCGGCGACCGGCACGGTCGACGGCCCGCTGCATCTCGACCGCACACTCGACAGCCTTCACCGAACTGCGAAAGGCAGCCATGAGGCCGTCGCCGAGGGTCTTGATCTCCTCGCCTCGGGTGTCGGCCAAGACCGAGCGCAGGACA
>CADDZP010000088.1 GCA_902812475.1 Actinomycetota bacterium
TACCCGTCCACCACGGCATGGGCGTCGCCGACGCGGCCAAGGTCCTCGAGCAGATCGGACCACGGGTCGTGCTCACCGAGCCCGACGACGTTGCCGGCCTCGTGGGGCTCGGGCGCCCTGTGCCCCTCGCCCAGTCGGCCGCACGCCCGGCTGACATCGCCGTCGCCCTGTTCACGTCCGGCTCGACCGGAGCGCCCAAGGCCGTCCTCCACACCCAGCGGGCGCTGGCGTACAAGGCCGGCCTCATGCGCAACGTGCACGGGCTGACGCCGGAGGACGCCGTCCTCATGCCCGCGCCGCTCGCCCACGTCTCCGGTCTGCTCAACGGCGTCCTGCTCCCGGGCGTGGCCGGGATGCGCACCGTGCTCATGGAACGGTGGGACCCCGAGGAGGCGCTCGACATCATCGCCGCCGAGCGCATCACGTTCATGATCGGCCCGCCGACGTTCTTCGTGACGCTCATGGGCGCGGCGAACTTCGCCGCCGAGCGCGTCCGCTCGCTGCGCCTGATCTCGTCCGGCGGCGCGGGCGTGACCCCGGCGTTCGTCGACCAGGCCCGGGAAGCGTTCGGGGCCGTGGTCAAGCGCACCTACGGGTCGACCGAGGCGCCGACGGTGACCACCAGCTACGCGGGCGACCCTTCCCAGAAGGCCCGCGACACGGACGGACGCCCGACCGGCGAGGTCGAGCTGCGGATCGGCGACGGCGGCGAGCTGTGGCTGCGGGGGCCGGAGCTGTTCGTCGGGTACGCCGACCCCGGACAGACCCATGCCGCCCACGCCCGCGGGGGCTGGTTCAAGACGGGCGATCTCGGCACCATCGACGGCGACGGGTGGCTCACCGTCACCGGCCGCATCAAGGACGTCGTCATCCGGGGCGGCGAGAACATCTCGGTGGCCGAGGTCGAAGGCGCGCTCGAGGCCCATCCCGCGGTGCGCCAGGCCGTCGTGGTCGGGTACCCCGACGACGTGCTCGGCGAACGGGTGGCCGCCTTCGTCGTGGCCGACGGGACCATCGACCTCGACGCCGTCCGCACGTGGTTCGCCGAGCGGGGCGTGACCAAGTTCAAGACGCCCGAGCGCGTCGTCCAGCTCGACGCCATGCCCACGCTCGCCGCCGGCAAGCCGGACCGGACCGTCTTACGCGAACTCGCCCGCCGGGGCTGACCCGGCGGGCGAGGCTTCGCAGTTCTCTTTGGAGTCTGGTTAGGACTCGGGGTTCACCGCCTGCAGGCGGCGCCGGCTCCGCATGAGAGCGAGAGCGCCGAGCAGGAGGCCACCACCGGCCACCGGCAGCCACGGGTCCTTCTGGCCGGTCTCGGCCAGACGGGCCGGCGAGACGGCAGCGGCGTTGACCTTCGGGCCCTGGACGGTGGCGGTGCCCTTCACGGCGGCACCGACGACGTTGGCCGTGCCCTCGATGGTGGCGTTGCCGATCAGGTCGGTGCCCGAGGCGCCGCCCTTGCAGTTGCCGAGCGAGGCCGTCACGGTCACCGTGTTCTGGATCACGCCAGCACCCGAGTTGGCCGGGATGTTGCCGCTGATCGTGATCACCTTGGGCGGATCACCTGGGTGATAGGTCCCGAGGTTGTCCCAGTTGATGGTCACCGTTTTCCCGCTGGAGACCGTCTTGTTGCTGCCGAGGACCCCGCCGTTGTCAGCGCCGGTGACGTTGGCAGTGGGCTTGCCGCTCAGGACCGTGGCGTTGTCGACGGCCTTGATGTTGGTCAGGTCGCAGTCGGTGCCGGCCAGAGAGTCGGGCGCCGACGGGATCGTGATCGTCCACGTGAACGGGTTGCCCGCCGTCACCGGATCGGGGTTGGCCGTCTTGGTGACGGGGATCGGGCAGTCGACGCCGCCGACGGGCGCCACCGACTTGGCCTCCATGTGACCGACCCGAACCTCGCCGATGTGCTGGCCGGTGCCGGGCACGACCAGCTGGATGCGGACGACGTCGGCCGCAGCGCCGGTCGTGGTGCCGTCGCCGGACTTCTGCGGAGGCGGCAGGTTGCCCTGGGCGTCGGCGATGGCGTCGTCGCTGCCGATGGCCCGAGGCTTCTCACCGGCGTTGATGATGGCGAGGAACTGCGAGCCCTGGCCCAGAGCGATCTGGGTCGGGATCTTGCCGGGGCCGAACAGGTCCTGGACATGGAGGATGTCCTGCGCCGGGCCGCTCGGCGGCACGATCGACACCAGGGTGTTCACGTTCGGATTCGGGTTGCCGGTGGTGCCGTACTCGACGAACGAGCCGCCGGGCTTGCCCGTCGAGACCGTGCGCAGGAACCACTCGCCGGCGACGTTGATCGTGAGCTGCGCACCCGCCATGTTCTTGAACAGCGTGACCGGAGCCAGCTGCTCCCGGACCTCGCTGACCACTGCGAAGCTGCCGTCGGGCTCGGGGCGCAGGTAGGTGAACGACTTGGTCTGACTGACGTCCTCACCGTTGGGGTTGGTGTCGGTCGAGACCAGCGGGTCGTTCGTGGCCTTCGTCGGATCGAGGTTGCCGCCCGACGTGCTCAGCAGCTGGGCGTCGGCGGCGTAGCCCAGACCGAAGTCGGTGGGGGCGCCGAGGATGCAGGAGCTCGGGTTCCAGCGGGCCTGGGCCTGGCCCCGCAGCAGCGAGGCGAAGATCAGGGGGTTGCCCGGGATCTGGGTGCCGAGGATCTCCTTGGTCACCAGCGGGCTCGTCGGCGGCGCAGCCGCCTCGGCCAGGCCGGCGAGGATGATCTGGTTGGCGTCGGCAGCCGAGCTCGGGACGTTGGTGCCGAGGCCGACCTCGGCACCGGTGCCACGGCCGTAGCTGTTCTTGCCCGCCTGGGACGTCGCCACCGGCTCGTCCATCTCGTTGTTCACGCCACCTGACAGCCCTGCCGTGTTGGTGGCGCCTCCGGAGAACGCGACTTCACCGTCGACGAGCCTCGGTGCGCCGGGCACCTGCAGGACATCGGCGTGAACCGCCGTACCGGTGCTGTAGCCAGCGAAGCTGGCACCCGGGAAGGCGACGCCTTGTGCGGTCGCCGGCCCCGGAGTGAAGACAGCCAGCATGCCGGCTGCTGTCAGCACCGCTGTGGCCAGTGCTGCGACTCGTGCTCTCACGAGAGTGCTCCTTTTGCCGATGTGGTCCCCTGGAGTACGGCTGGCACCGTCTCCGCCCTACTTCTCCTACGGATGAACCGCTCCGCGATGACGGGACTTACCCGAAAAAATCTCACGGAGCGCCCCTTCCCCGGCTGCCCTTGCCCAAAATGCCCACATTGCAAACGCGGACAGTGGTGAAGCATTGGATGTGGAACTTCGACGCGCGAAGCACTTCACCTCCCCGCCGACTGCACTAGTTAGCACACCGGGGGGGTGGGTTCCAAGCTTTCCCGCAGCAGAGTACCCAGGCGCTCGCGGTGGTATGCACCGTCGCCGAACATCGACTGGTCGAGCTGGCTGCGCTTGAGAAACAGGTGCAGGTCGTGCTCCCACGTGAAGCCGATCCCGCCGTGGACCTGCAACGCCGAGGCCATCACCCGGCGAGCGGCGTCGGAGCACCACGTCTTCGCCGTCGACGCGGCGAGGGACGCCTCGCTGTCGTCGGCGCCGAGTGCCCACGCCGCCCAGTAGGCCGTCGAGCGCATGCCTTCGACGTCGACGAGCATGTCGGCGCATCGGTGCTTGACGGCCTGGAAGCTCCCGATGGGCTTGCCGAACTGCACCCGCTCCTTGGCGTACTCGGTGGCCATCTCGAGGGCGCGGGCCGCCTCCCCGAGCAGGGCGGCGGCGTAGAGGGTGGCGCCGCGGTCGAGGAAGTTCACTGCCTCAGCGGCGCCGCCGATCGCTTCGGCGCTGCGCCCGTCGAGACGGAGCCAGCCGAGCGGCCGGGTGAGGTCCATGGCCGGCTCACGGGCGATGTCGCCGGGCTGCAGTTCGACGAGGAGCACCTCTTCTTCTCTCATGGCGACGGCGACATCGGCGACGGGCGCGTAGGGCACCGGGACGTCGGGCCGCCAGGCGACACATGCAATGGCATCGCCGCTGACCAAGCGCTCGACCAACTTGTCGTGCCCGCCTGCGTTGGCCAGGACGCCGGCGGCGAGGAGGTTCTCGATGAACGGGGCTGGGGCGACGTGGCGCCCGACCTGCTCGGCGAGGACGGCCGCTTCGACGGTGCCGAAGCCGAGGCCGCCTTCGTCCTCGGCCAGCTCGATGCCCGTCCAGCCCTGCTCGACCATCGCCGACCACAGGGCCGTGTCGTAGGCCTCCTCCTTTCCGGCTGTGCCCCTGACGTTCTCGGTGCTGGCGAGCGAGTCGAGAAGAGCGGCGGCCGCGTCCTGCAGGGCGCGCTGGTCGTCGGAGAGGTCGAAGTCCATGGGGCGGGCCGGAGTGTACTGACGCACGTGTCATAGATTCCCGAGCGGTGGACCTGTCCCCCACGGCCGAGCAGGAGGCGCTGCGCCAGGAGGTCCGGGCCTGGCTCCAGGCCAACCTGCCGTGGGAGTACGGGATGGGGTTGCCGCCCCGCTTCGAGGACCTGCAGTCCGAGGTGACGTTCCTGCGCGAGTGGCAGGGCACACTCGCAGGCGGCCGCTGGGTCGGCGTGGCATGGCCGTCGGAGTACGGGGGCCGGGGGTTGGGCCCGGCCGAGCACTTCGTCGTCCAGGAGGAGCTGGCCCGGGCGCGTGCGCCCGAGCTCGTCGGGCGTATCGGGGTCAACCTGGCGGGGCCCACGCTGCTGGCCCACGGCTCGCCTTCACAGAAGCAACGGTGGCTTCCGAAGATCCTGTCGGCCGAAGAGCTGTGGTGCCAGCTGTTCAGCGAGCCCGGTGCCGGATCCGACCTGGCGTCGGTGTCGACGCGGGCGACGCCCGTGGAGGGCGGGTGGGTGCTCAACGGGCAGAAGGTGTGGACGTCGTATGCCCAGTTCGCCGACTGGGGTGTGTGCCTGGCCCGCACCGATCCCGACGCGCCCAAGCACAAGGGCATCTCCTACCTGGTCGTCGACATGCGGGCGTCCGGTGTCGAGGTGCGGCCGCTGGTGCAGGTCACCGGCGAGGCGGAGTTCAACGAGGTCTTTCTCTCCGACGTGTTCGTGCCTGCCGACCAGCTGGTGGGTGGACTGAACGAAGGTTGGCGCGTCGCCAACGCAACGCTCTCCCACGAGCGGGGCATCAACCCCCGCCAGTTGGTGATCCACCTGCAACTGCTCGACGAGTTGTTGCGGCTGGCGGCGCGGACCGGAGCGTGGGACGACTGGCGGCTGCGCCAGCGGCTGTCGGAGGCGTTCGTCGAGGTCAAGCTCTTCCAGCTCCACAACTGGCGCACGCTGTCGCGCCTGCAGAAGAGACTGGAGCCGGGGCCGGAAGGCTCGGCGTTGAAGCTGTACTGGAGTGAGATGAGCAAGCGCCTGCACGAGACCGCCATGGCCGTGCTCGGTCCCGCTGCGCCGCTGTGGCGGGGCGCGGCCGACAACCCGGGCGACGGGACGTGGCAGCGCTCGTGGCTGTACTACCAGGCGTCGTCGATCTTCGCCGGCACCAACGAGATCCAGCGCAACATCGTCGGCGAACGCGTGTTAGGACTGCCCCGTGGCTGACGACGAGGTCCTCTACGCGGTCGACGGCGCCGTCGCCACCATCACGCTCAACCGGCCTGATGCGGCCAACGCCCAGTCGACGGCGATGATCGAGCAGTTGGACGCGGCACTGGACGAGGCCGACGCCGACGACGCCGTGCGGGTCGTCGTGCTCGCCGCCAACGGGAAGCACTTCTCTGCGGGACACGACCTCAAGGGCCTGCTCGACCCCGCTGCCGCCGACCCGTGGCGGGCGATGCGGGACACGGCCGAGGGCAAGCTCCGCCACGAGCAGGTCATGTACTACGACAAGTGCCTGAAGATCTACGACTTCCGCAAGCCGACGATCGCGGCCGTACAAGGCAGCTGCGTCGCCGCCGGTCTCATGCTGGCGTGCATGTGTGACCTCATCGTGGCCGCCGACGACGCCAGGTTCTCCAACCCGGTGCTGCGCATGACCGGCGCCGGCGTCGAGCTGCTCGTGGAACCCTGGGAGCTCGGCATGCGCAAGGCCAAGGAGTTCCTGTTGACGGGCGACAAGATCGACGCCGCCGAGGCCTGGCGCCTCGGGCTGGTGAACAAGGTCGTGCCGCGTGACGAGTTGTCGGCGGCCACCCGAGAGCTGGCCGAGAAGGTCGCGCTGGTACCGCCGATCACCGCCCAGATGGTCAAGGACTCGATCAACCACACCTTCGATGCCATGGGTAAGCGGGAGTCCTGGAAGTACCACTTCATGATCCACCAGTTCGTCTCGAACACCGAGACGGCTTTGTCGGCGTTGGAAGCGCGGAAGCAGAAGGGCTCGATGAAGGAAGTGTTCGCCGAGCACCAGCGCGACGAGTGACCCTCCCTCTCGACGGAATCCGCGTGATCGACGTGGGAACGCGGATCTCGGCCCCCTTCTGCGCCGGCCTCTTGGGCGAGCAGGGTGCCGACGTCATCAAGGTCGAGGACCCTCGCGGTGGCGACTTCATGCGCACCATCGGGCCCTTCGTGGACGGCTACTCGTTGTTCTGGGCCGTCGAGGGCCGCGGGCGCAAGAGCGTCACGTGCAACCTGCGGGTGCCCGAGGGCCAGGAGCTGTTCCGCCGGTTGTGCGCCACGGCCGACGTCGTCTGCGAGAACTTCCGCCCCGGGACGATGGAGAAGTGGAACGTGGGGCCGGCTGATCTCGATCCTCGTCTCGTCTACGTGCGCATCTCGGTGTTCGGCCAGGACGGGCCGTACTCCCAGCGCCCCGGGCTCGACCGGCTCGGCATCGGCTATGGCGGCTTGTTGCATCTGACCGGGTACCCCGACCGGCCGCCGGTGCGCCCGGGCGTGACGACGTCGGACTACCTGACCGGTGTGTTCGCGGCCGAGGCGGCCATGGCGCTGTTGTACCGGCGCGACCGTCCCGGCGGGGACGGCAGCGGGGGCGTGGTCGACGCCCCGCTGTACGGCTCGGTCCTGCGCATTCTCGAGTGGACGATCGCCGGCTACGACCGGCTGGGCATCGTGCGCGGGCGGGAGGGCAACCGCTTGGCCAACTCGGCGCCCCTCGACAACTACCCGACCGCCGACGGCAAGTACGTCTGCATCGTCGCCGGTTCCGACGCCAACTTCGCCCGCCTGTGCAAGGCCATGGACCGCGTCGACCTGTTGGAGGACGAGCGCTTCCGCGACCTCGAGCAGCGGGCGGCCCACGGCGACGTCATCAACGGCATCGTCGAGCAGTGGACGCTCGGCCTCGACGCCAAAGAGATCGAGCGCCGCTGCGTCGAGCACGACGTCCCCGTCGCCACCGCCTACACGGCCGCCGACATCGCCGGCGATCCGCACATGGCAGCCCGGGGTGATCTCGTCACCGTCGACGACCCTGTCGCCGGCCCGCTCGAGCAACAGGCCCCGTACCCGCGCCTCGACGGCGAGCCGGCACCAGTCCCGTCGGGCGCGCCCCGGTTGGGACAGGACAACGACGAGGTCTGGACGGGTGTGGTCGGCTTGTCCGCCGACGAGGTCAGCGACCACCGAGCCGCGGGGGTGATCTAGAAGCCGTGGACGGGCGGGTGGATTCCGGCTTGTGGCTGCAGCCCTCCGACACCGTCGGCAGCGAGCCGTTCAGCTGGTGGGAGAACGCATGCCCCGATCGCAACGACCTCCCGCGCAAGCTCGACGAGTTCCGCTTCCTCGGGATCTCGGAAACGGACTGTGAGGCGCGCTGGCATTTCCGGCGGACGTCCCGCCCGGGGCAGGGACTGCTGTGGGACGGCCCGACGCTGGGACTGCTGGTCGTGCTCGTCGGCGTACGCCAGCCGGACCAGGTGCAGGTGTTCCGGGACTGGGCGGACTTCACCCACATCCGCCACATCGCCGCATGCCATGACAGCGACGGGTTGCTGATCACTCCCTACCAGAGCGTCACCGGCCACGATCCGCTGTTCCTCCATCTGTACGAGCTGGCCACGCATGATCCCGAGAGCTGGTTCAAGGGCATGCCCGACCGGGTGGCGAAGCACCTCGGCGGCGGGCGGGGGACGGCCGCGTTCGACGACTGGGCCGGCCACCCCGCCCTCCGCATCCTCTACGTCAACACGTTCACGCGCGCCGATGCCTGACTTCTTCGACGTGGTGCACACCCAGCGGGCATGTCGGTCGTTCTCGGACGACGACGTCCCGGACGAACTTCTCGCGAAGGTGCTCGACGCGGCGACGTTCGCCCCGAGCGCCGAGAACAAGCAGCCGTGGGCGTTCGTCGTCGTGCGCGATCCTGACACCCGGGGGCGCATCGCCGAGCTGACGCGGCAGGTGTGGGAGGGCGGCGCCCGCCAGTACGAGGAGACCCACCTCGACGCCCGCATCCTCGCCGACGTCGATCAGGGGACGACCGGCGGATTCGCCCGGGCGCCGGTCGCCGTCGTCGTATGCGGCGACGCCGGCAGCGCCTTCGAGAGCACGCTCCCGTCGTCCGTCTTTCCGGCCACCCAGAACCTGCTCTTGGCGGCCACCGCCCTCGGGTTGGGCTCGGCGCTCACGACGCTCGCCACGGCGATGAGGGATGAGCTGTCGACGAGCCTGGCGCTGCCCGACACCGTCAAGCCCATGGCCGTCGTCTTCCTCGGCTGGCCGGCGAAGAAGCTCGGCCCCCCGAAGCGCGTGTCATACCGGGAGAAAACCCACCGCGACCGCTACGGCGAGTCGTTCTGGCGGTCGTAGGCGGCGTATAGCGATGCCCAGGACCGCCAGAAGGCGACGGCGGCGACGGCGGCGACGGCGACGGCGGTCTACTTCTTCTGGTCGAGGCCCTTGGGCATCACCATGCCGACGGGCTGCAGGTGCTGGCCGAGGGTGGCGTCGAAGTGCTGGGCGACCCCGGACGGGTCCCAGCCGCCGTCCTTCCACATCCACGCGATCTGGCGGGGCGTCTGGAAAAGCGTGAACGCGTAGTCGGTGCGACCCAGGACCTGACCGTTGACGTGAGCGGCCTGCTCGGAGGCGAGGTAGGCGACGAGCGGGGCGTTCAACGCCGGGTCGAGCGTGGCCGGCGGCTCGTAGTCGGCCTTCTCGTAGAGGTTGGCGGTCATCCGGGTGGCACCTGCCGGGGCCATGGCGTTGACCGTGATGCCGTAGCGCCCCAGCTCGAGCGCCCAGACGAACGTCATGCCCATGATCCCGGCCTTGGCCGCCCCGTAGTTCGTCTGGCCGAAGTTGCCGCGCAGACCGGCGGACGAGGTGATGTTGATGATCCGCCCATAGCCGGCCTCGCGCATCACGGGCGCTGCGTGCCGGGTGCAGTTGAACGTGCCCTTGAGGTGAACGCCGAGGACGGCGTCGAAGTCGGCCTCGTCCATCTTCACCAGCGTCTTGTCGCGGATGATGCCGGCGTTGTTGACGAGGATGTCGAGCTTGCCGAAGTTGTCGAGCGCCGTCTGCACGATGCGCTGGGCCCCCTCGAACTCGCTGACCGAGTCGAAGTTCGGCACGGCCGTGCCCCCGGCGGCCTCGATGTCCTTGCACACCTCGACGGCGGGGCGCTCCTCGGTCGACTCGCCCGACAGGCTGGCGCCGACGTCGTTCACGACGACCTTGGCTCCCTCCCGGGCGAGGCACAGGGCGAACTCCCGCCCGATCCCTCGTCCGGAACCGGTGACAACAGCGACACGATCTTGCAAAAGGGCCATGAGCCGCAGACTACGAAGACGTCAGGCGGGCGGCCAAGGCCTTGCGGTCGACCTTGTCCATCGACGTGAGCGGTAGAGCGTCCACGACTCGCAGGTCCTCGGGGAGCTTGTAGGCCGCCAATCGAGACGAGCCGAACGACCGCAGTGACTCCAGGGAAGGTGCAGCATCACGGCGGGGCACGACGAAGGCCACGCCGACCTCCCCCATGACGTCGTCCGGCTTGGCGACGACAGCGACGGCGGCGATGTCCGGGTGCTCGGCCAGCACGGCCTCGACCTCTTGGGGATGCACGTTGTAGCCGCCTCGCACGAACATCTCCTTGCTGCGGCCGGCGAGATGGAGGCGGCCGCCGTCGTCGACCCGGCCCAGGTCGCCCGTGCGCACCGAACCGTCGGCCGTGAAGGCGGCGGCCGTCGCCTCGCGGTCGTTCCAGTAGCCGGCCATGACTGCCGCTGACCGAAGACAGACGTGGCCGACCTCGCCTGGCCCGACGGGGTCGTCGTCGTCGTCCAGCACCGACAGCGTGACCCCTGGCTGGGCCCGCCCCACCGACTCCTCGGCGTCCTCGGGCGGGTCGTCGAACCGCGTGCCGGTGCCTATGGCGGCTTCGGTGCACGAGTAGCGGACGGCCAGAGGTACACCGAAGCGAGCGCGGGCCGCTCGCACCAACGAGGGAGTCGCCGGTCCTCCGCCCATGACGATCGCCTGCACGCTCGACAGGTCGGTCGACTCGAACGACGGGTGCTCCAGCATGAGGGCGATCTGTGTAGGGATGCCGCCGAGAAAGGTGACGCCGTGGTCTGCGACGGCGCGCAGGGCGGCCTCCGCGGTCCACCGCCGCATGAGATACGTGGTCCCGCCCCCGCGCAGGTTGCCGGCCAGCTTGGTCATCGGACCGAGGTGGGCGAGGGATGTCGACGCCAAGCCACGGGGCCCGCCGCCCCAGCGGTCCCCCACGTCGATGGCGGTGACGGCGTCCAGTTGGCGATTGCAGAACAGGACGCCCTTGGGGAGCCCCGTGGTCCCCGACGTGAAGACGAGGGCGACGGGCCGGTCGGGGTCGTCGTCCAATGGCGGCGGCGACGCATCTCGGACTCGCCACTCCGCGAAGACGTCATCGACTGCCGTGGCGACCTCGACGTTGTCGCCGTCGCGCACGACAAGCGCAGGCTTGGCGACGCCGAGCACGGCGTCCTGCTCGGTCGCCGACAGCCGAGTGTTCACGCCGGCGGTGACGGTGCCCGAGTACTTCGTCGCCTACCTGGCGGCCGCCAAGATC
>CADDZP010000089.1 GCA_902812475.1 Actinomycetota bacterium
TGCCGGGGGCGTCGAGGGTGGCATCTCCAACGGCGAGGTGATCGTCGCCCGGGTGGCGATGAAGCCGCTGTCGACGCTCAACAAGCCCGTGTTGCGCACCGTCGACGTGCGCACGAAAGAGGAGACCGTCTCCTTCAAGGAGCGCACCGACGTGACGGCCGTGCCCGCCATGGGCGTCGTCGCCGAGACCATGACGGCGCTCGTGCTGGCGGGCGAAGCTCTGCGCAAGTTCGGCGGCGACTCACTCGACGAGCTGCTGCGCAACCGCGATGGCTACCTCGCCTCCCTCCGCTGATCCCGAGCACATCGTGCTGGTCGGGATGATGGGCGCGGGCAAGACCTCTGTCGGTGCGCTGCTGGCCGAGCGCCTGCACCGACCGTTCTTCGACGTGGACGCCTGGATCGAGAACGAGGAAGGCGTCTCCATCGCCACCCTCTTCCAGACCCGCGGCGAAGCCGCCTTCCGAGAGCTCGAGGCGAACGTGCTGGCGTCGTTCCTGGCCAATCCCGTCGCCAGTGTGCTGTCCGTCGGCGGCGGAGCCGTTACCCATGACGGGAACCGCAGAGCGATGGCGCAGAAGCGCGTCGTCTGGTTGCGGGCGACCCACCCCACGATCACCTCGCGGGTCGGCGACGGCTCCGACCGCCCGCTCTTGGCCGGCAAGGACATCCCCGCCGAGCTGGCGCGGCTCTCGGCAGAGCGTCTGCCGATGTATGCCGAGGTCGCCGACGTCGTCGTCGATGTCGATGACCAAACCCTCGACGACGTGGTTGACCGCGTCGTGGCCGCGCTGACGTGATCACCGTCCCCGTCTCGCTGGGCGACCGGTCCTACGACGTGCTGGTCGGCCGTGGTGCTCGTCACCGACTCCTCGAGGTCCTGCCCGTCGGCGTCGCCCGGGCTGCCATCGTGACCCAGGAGGGAATCGGTGTGGGCGTCGACGCCGGCCACGACCAGCGCACGTTTCACATGGGCAGCGGCGAGACCGCCAAGGACCTCGAGACGGTGCAGGACCTGTGCCGGCAGTTCTCGCGGTGGGGACTGACCCGCGGCGACGTGGTCGTGGCCGTCGGGGGCGGCGTCGTCACCGACACGGCCGGCTTCGCCGCCGCCGTCTACCACCGCGGCGTGCGCTGGATCGCCGTCCCGACCACGCTCCTCGGCCAGGTGGACGCCGCCATCGGCGGGAAAACCGGCGTCAACCTTCCGGAGGGCAAGAACCTGGTCGGCGCGTTCTGGCAGCCGTCCGCCGTGCTGTGCGACACCGAGGTCCTCGAGACCCTGCCGCCCCGCGAGTACCGCAGCGGGCTGGGCGAGGTGGCCAAGTACCACTTCCTCGACGAGGGCGAGGCGCTCGTCGACATGGCACTGGACGAGAAGGTCGCCAAGTGCGTGGCCATCAAGGCCGCCTACGTGGGCGCCGACGAGCGGGAGGCGGTCGGCGGCCCGGGAGCCGGGCGGCGGAGCCGTGCCCTCCTGAACTACGGGCACACCCTGGGCCACGCCCTCGAGACCGCCGGCCATTACGACCTGCGCCACGGCGAGGCGGTCGCCATCGGTCTGGTGTTCGCGGCGGTGCTCGCCGCGCGGCTCGGGCGTATCGAGGGGGCGCGCGTCGAGGAGCACAGGCGGGTGGTGGCCGGCTACGACCTCCCCACGAACCTGCCGCCCGGCGCCGACGCCGCCCAGCTCATCGACGTCATGGGTCGGGACAAGAAGGCCGTCGCCGGGATGACGTTCATCCTCGACGGCCCGTGTGGGGTGGAGCAGGTCGCCGACGTCGCCGTCGCCGACGTCGAGGCTGCGCTCAAGGAGATCTCCGCGTGAGTGTGGCTCGACCGGTCGTGTTGCTCCTGAGCGGACCCAATCTCAACCTGCTGGGTGAACGCCAGCCCGACATCTACGGCACGGCAACTCTCGAGGAGCACGTGGCCGCGGCGCGCAAGGAAGCGGAGCGGCACGGGCTCGACATCGAGCACGTGCAGTCGAACGTTGAGGGCGACCTCGTCGCCGCTGTGCACGGTGCGCGCGGTCGCTGCGCGGCGATCGTGGTGAACGCCGCCGCCCTGACGCACTACGCCTGGTCGCTGAGTGACGCCCTGGAGACGTTCGAGGGCCCGGTTGTCGAGCTGCACCTGTCCAACCCCAGCGGGCGTGAAGCGTGGCGCCACACGTCTGTGGTCGCGCCGGTCGCCGACGGGCTCGTTGCCGGCCTCGGGGGTCACGGCTACGTCCTCGCCATCACCGCCGTCGCTCGCTTACTGGAGGACCGTGATGCAAGCCCCTGAGATCGCCGGCCGGTTGGGCCGCGTGCGGAGCCGGCTGCACGACGTTGCCTGCGATGGCCTGCTCGTCACCAGCCTGGTCAACGTCCGCTACCTGACCGGCTTCACGGGCTCCGCCGGCCTTCTGTTGGTGCTGCCCGACGACGCCGTCCTCACCACCGATGGCCGGTACCGCGACCAGGCGGCCGACCAGATCGCCGCCGCCGGCGTCGACGCCCGCGTCAGCGTCGGCGCCACGCTCGGAGCCCAGCACGACATGCTCGCCGACGCAGCTCGCGGCATCGCCCGACTCGGTCTCGAGGCCGAATCGGTGACGTGGGCGCAGCAGCGGCGCTTCGCCGCCGACGTGTTCTCGGCGGCGGAGTTGGTGCCGACGGAAGGTGTCGTCGAAGCGCTGCGGCGTGACAAGGACGCAGGCGAGATAGCCCGGATCGCCGAAGCGGCCCGCATCGCCGACGAGGCCCTGGCCGGCGTCCGCCCGATTCTCGGCCACGGCGTCACCGAGCGAGAGGTGGCGCTCGCCCTCGACTCGGAGATGCGCCGGCTCGGGGCCGAGAAGTCGTCGTTCGAGACCATCGTGGCGTCGGGGCCGAACGGAGCCAAGCCCCACGCCCGCCCCACCGACCGGCGCATCGAACCCGGTGAGCTGGTTGTGGTCGACTTCGGCGCGGTCGTCGACGGCTACTGCTCCGACATGACGCGGACGGTCTGCGTCGGTGAACCGG
Organism: Actinomycetota bacterium; assembly: GCA_902812475.1. Classification (GTDB taxonomy): domain Bacteria; phylum Actinomycetota; class Acidimicrobiia; order Acidimicrobiales; family AC-14; genus CADDZP01. The sequence goes on from CADDZP010000089.1 coordinate 3,012, forward strand.
CCGACGGCGTCCTGCTCCGGATGGCGGCCACGGTGAAGGAGAGTCAGCGCCAGGGCGTGGCCGCCGTGCGGTCTGGTGTGGGCGGCCGGGACGTCGACCGGGCCTGCCGGGCGGTGATCGCCGACGCCGGGTGGGGCGACGCTTTCACGCACGGCACCGGGCACGGCGTCGGTCTCGAGATCCACGAGGCGCCGCGGGTGGCATCGAGCTCGGAGGACGTTCTCGGCGCAGGCCAGGTCGTCACCGTGGAGCCGGGTGTGTATCTTGCCGGGCTCGGAGGCGTCCGCATCGAGGACACCGTCGTGGTCACCGACGACGGCTGCCGGGTCCTCACCAACGCCACGAAGGAACTCAGCATCTGATGGCCCAAGTCTCGACCAACGACCTGAAGAACGGGATGGCGCTCGACCTCCCTGAGGGCCTCGTCACCGTCGTCGAGTTCCAGCACGTCAAGCCGGGCAAGGGTGGGGCGTTCGTGCGCACCAAGTTGAAGAACGTGCGCACCGGCGCCGTGCTCGACCGGACCTATCGGGCCGACGAGAAGCTCGAGCAGGCCATCATCGACAAGCGCGAGATGCAGTACCTGTACCGCGACGGTCAGCAGTACGTCTTCATGGACAACACCACCTACGACCAGATGCACGTCGAGGCGGAGTCGCTGGGCGATGCCACCAAGTACCTCAAGGAGGGCGACTCGGCCGTCCTGCAGATGTACAAGAACGAGATCGTCGGCGTCGACCTCCCGGCGGCCGTCGAGCTCACGATCACCGATACCGAGCCGGGCGTGCAGGGCGACAGGGTCGCTGGGGCCCGCAAACCGGCCACGATGGAGACGGGCATCACCGTGCAGGTGCCGCTCTTCGTCAACCCGGGCGACCGCATCAAGGTCGATACCCGCACGGGTGAGTACCTCACCCGGGTCTGACGCCGCCGAGGAGGGCGAGCCCCTTCTCGGGACCCGGCGCCAGGCGCGCGAGTTGGCGCTCTCGTTGCTCTACGAAGCCGACACCAAGGAGGTCGCGCCGGGCGCCGTGCTGTCCGACTTTCCCATCGAACCCGACCCCTTCGCCGCCGACGTGGTGGCGGGCGTGGGGGAGCACCAGATCCAGATCGACGACGTCATCAGCCGCTTCGCCCGCGACTGGGCGCTCGACCGGATGCCCGTCGTCGACCGCAACCTTCTCCGCATGGGCGTCTATGAGCTCGTCCACCGCCCCGATGTGCCGACCGCAGTGGTCATCTCCGAAGCCGTGGAGCTGGCCCGCCGGTATTCCACCGAGGAGTCGGGTCGCTTCGTGAACGGCGTCCTGGCCCGCATCGCCGAAGAAGTGCGCGCGTCGTAGGAGATCCACGGCTCAGCGACGGGGACGGCGCTAGTCTGGGCCGCGTCCCGTTAACGCCGGTCCCGTGAGGCCGGCACGGAATCGAGAGGTCACGCTTGGCAGAGCGCGAACGAGCTGCAGCGCCCCCGCACGGGGGCGTTTTTGTTGCCCGCTCCCGGGTCATGGATGCCGAGGATCTCCGCCGGGCCATCACCCGCATCGCCCACGAGATCGTCGAGCACAATCAAGGGCTGGCCGGATGCGTCCTGATCGGACTGCAGACGGGGGGCGTCCCGTTGTCCGGGCGCCTGGCCGAGGCACTGAAGCAGATCGAAGGCGTCGACGTGCCGATCGGCACCCTCGACGTGGCCTTCTACCGCGACGACATCGGCCTCCGTCCGGTCCTCCCCGAGGCGGTCACCGACATCCCCTTCGAGCTCACCGGGAAGGCCGTCGTTCTCGTCGACGACGTCCTGTTCACCGGGCGCACGGTGCGGGCCGCTCTCGACGCTCTCAACGACTACGGCAGACCCCGGTCGGTGCAGCTCGCCGTCATGATCGACCGCGGCCACCGCGAGCTGCCGATCCGCCCCGACTACGTGGGCAAGAACCTCCCGACCCGCCGCGACGAGATGGTCGACGTCACCGCCGACGGGGTCGACGTCGGCACGATGGAGAAGCGGGCGGCCCAGCGATGAGGCACCTGCTCTCGGTTGCCGACCTGGGCCCGGACGGGATCGAAGAGGTGCTGCGGCTCACCGACAACTTCGTCGAGGTCAGCGCCCGGGCCATCCCCCGCGTGCCGGCCCTTCGAGGCAAGACCGTCGTGTCGCTCTTCTATGAGGACTCGACGCGCACCCGGCTGTCGTTCGAGACGGCGGCCAAACGTCTCAACGCCGACACCATGAACTTCTCGGTCTCCTCCTCCTCGGTCAACAAGGGCGAGTCGGTACGCGACACGGTGACCACGATCGCCGCCATGGGGGTCGACGCCATCGTCGTGCGCCACTCCTCGGCCGGCGTGCCCTGGCAGGTCGCCCGTTGGACCGACGCCGCTGTGCTGAACGCAGGCGACGGCTGGCACGAGCACCCCACCCAGGCCCTGCTCGACTGCTACACGATCCGCGAACGGCGGGGATCGCTCGCCGGGCTTCGGGTGGCGATCGTGGGCGACGTCAAGCACTCGCGTGTCGCCCGGTCCAACGTCCTCGCCTTTTCGCTGCTCGGCGCCGACGTCACCCTCGTCGCCCCTCCGACGCTCCTGCCTCCCAGCCTGGCCGGCTGGCCGGTCGCGGTGAGCCACGACCTCGACGACGTGCTGCCCAAGGCCGACGTCGTCTACCTCCTGCGCATGCAGCGCGAGCGCCAGACCGAAGCGCTCCTGCCGTCGCTGCGCGAGTACACGGCGCTGTACGGGCTCACCCGCGACAGGGCGAAGTTGCTGGGCGACGACACCATCGTCATGCACCCCGGGCCCATGAACCGGGGCGTCGAGATCGCCGCCGAGGTGGCCGACCTGCCCGGCGCTGTCATCACCCGCCAGGTCGCCAACGGCGTGGCCGTGCGAATGGCCGTCCTCTTCCTGATCCTCGGCTCGGGAGGCGACCTTGGCGGCTGACATCGTCCTCAGGGGCGGCGCAGTGGTGGACGCCACGGGCGGCCGGCGCGCCGACGTGCTCGTTCACGACGGCGTCGTCACCGCTGTCGACGGCGACCTCGAGGCGCCGGCGTCCGCTCTCGTGCTCGACGCCGGCGGCTGCGTCGTCGCCCCCGGCCTCGTCGATCTGCACGCGCATCTCCGCCAGCCCGGCCGAGAGGAGGCGGAGACCGTCGAGTCCGGTTCGCGCGCCGCGGCGCTCGGCGGGTACACGGCCCTCGTCGCCATGCCCAACACCGATCCGCCGATCGACTCTGCCGCCGTCGTCCGCGAGGTCCTCGAGCTGGGGGCTGGTGCCTGTTGCGACGTGCGGGTCGCAGGCGCCATCACCAAGGGCAGACGAGGCGAGGAGCTGGCGCCCATGGGCGAGATGGCTGCCCTCGGCGTGCGCATCTTCACCGACGACGGCAACGGCGTGCAGGACGCCCGCCTCATGCGCCGGGCATTCGAGTATTCGTCCGCGCTCGGCGTGCTCCTCGCTCAGCACTGCGAGGACGACGAGCTGGCCGAGGGCGGCCACATGCATGAAGGGGAGTGGTCGAGCCGGCTCGGCATCCCCGGGATCCCGGTCGAGGCCGAGGCGATGATGGTTGCGCGCGACGTCGCCCTGGCGGAGTTGACGGGAGCGCCCGTTCACTTCCTGCATCTGTCCACGGCGATGGCGATCGCCATGGTCCGGGCGGCCAAGGCTGCCGACCTGCCGGTCACCGCCGAGGCCACACCCCACCACTTCACGTTGACCGACGAGGCGGTCGCGTCCTACGACCCGCTGTTCAAGGTCAACCCGCCGCTGCGTCCTCGAGCCGACATCGATGCCGTCAAAGCCGCCCTCGCCGACGGGACCATCGACGCCATCGCCACCGACCACGCGCCCCACCCCCAGGAAGCCAAGGAGCTGCCGTTCGACCAGGCTCCGCCGGGGATGCTCGGGCTGGAGACAGCGCTGGCGCTGGCGATCGACGAGCTCGACCTTCCGCTCGAGCGTGTCCTGGCGCTGCTGTCGTGGCAGCCGGCCCACATCGCCGGGCTCGCCGGCCAGCACGGCGGCCCGATCGCCGAGGGGGCAGCCGCCAACCTGTGCGTCATCGACGCCGACGCCCGGTGGGTCGTCGAGCCCGAGCGCCTGGCCAGCCGAAGCCGCAACACGCCGTACGCGGGCCGAAAGCTCACCGGCAAGGTTCGACACACGGTGCTCAGAGGTGAACCTGTGGTCGTCGACGGAGAGGCGCAGCGTTGATGCGTCACGCGAAGGAGGCACTGCTCGTCCTGGCCGACGGCACCACGTTCGAGGGTGAGGCGATCGGCGCCACACCGCCCAACGGCGTCGCCACTGGCGAGGTCGTCTTCAACACCGTGCTGTCCGGCTACCAGGAGGTCATCACCGACCCGTCCTACGCCGGGCAGGTCATCGCCTTCACCTATCCGCACATCGGCAACTACGGCGTGGCCGACGCCGACGACGAGAGCCAGCGACCGTTCTGCCGCGGCGTCGTCGTGCGCGACCTGGCCCGCCGTCCGAGCAGCTGGCGGGCGGCCGACGATCTGGGCAGCTGGCTCACCCGCCGCGGCGTGGCCGGCATCGCGGGGGTCGACACGCGCCGCCTCACCCGCCACATCCGGGAAGCGGGCTCGATGCCGTGCGCCTTCGGGACGTCCGACGAGCGAGTCCTGAAAGAGGCCGCCCAGAGCGAGCCCGGCACCGATGGCGTCGACCTGGTCGCCACGGTGACAACGGCCGAGCCGTACGTCGTCGAGGGAGGTCCCATCCGCGTCGTGGCCTACGACTTCGGCATCAAGTCGAGCATCCTTCGCCTCCTCCGTGAGGTCGCCACGATCGAGGTCGTCCCCGCGTCGACACCGGCCAGCGAGGTGCTGGCCCGCGCGCCCGACGGCGTCTTTCTCTCCAACGGTCCCGGCGACCCGGCTGCTGTCGGGTACGCCGTCGATTCCATACACGGCTTGCTGGGCAACGTGCCCGTGTTCGGCATCTGTCTCGGACACCAGCTCCTCGGTACCGCACTCGGGGGCTCCACCTACAAGCTGAAGTTCGGCCATCACGGTGGCAACCACCCGGTGCGGCGCGTGGCCACCGGAGGCGTGGAGATCACCAGTCAGAACCACGACTTCGCCGTCGCCGACGGCACGGTTTCGAGCGCCGATGTCACCCACGTCAACCTCAACGACGGCGTCGTGGAGGGCCTGCGCTGCCGCGACATCCCCGCCTTCAGCGTGCAGTACCACCCCGAAGCCGGCCCCGGCCCCCACGACGCCCGCTACCTCTTCGCCCAGTTCGCCGACCTGATAGCGAGCACCTTGTGAGCAGATGTCTGTACCGGCCGGGCGCCTGGAGGGCCGGCGGGTTCGGCGCCCGGACAGCAACTCGCAGTCCGGAGCGCAACATGGAGAGCCGTGCCTAAGCGCACCGACATCGAGTCGATCCTCATCATCGGCAGCGGACCGATCGTGATCGGGCAGGCCTGCGAGTTCGACTACTCGGGCACCCAGGCGTGTCGCACCCTCGAGGCCGAGGGCTACAGGGTCATCCTCGCCAACTCCAACCCGGCGACGATCATGACCGACCCCGAGTTCGCCCACCGCACCTACGTGGAGCCCCTCGACGCCGACGTGCTGTCGGCGATCGTGGAGCGGGAGCGGCCCGATGCCGTGCTGCCCACCCTCGGTGGCCAGACCGCCCTCAACCTGGCGATGGCCTTGAGCGAGCGGGGCGTGCTCGAGGCCTACGGCGCCGAGCTCATCGGCGCCTCGGCCAAGGCCATCAGCACGGCCGAGAACCGTGACAAGTTCAAGATGGCGATGACCGAGATCGGTCTGGCCGTTCCCGCGTCGGGTTTCGCCTACACGCTCGACGAGGCCGTCGTCGTCGGCGAGGAGATCGGCTTCCCGCTCATCGTGCGCCCGTCGTACATCCTCGGCGGCGGTGGCACCGGCATCGCCGACAACGTCGACACGCTGCGCGACATCGCCGCCGCCGGGCTGGCCGCCAGCCCCGTCACCGAGATCCTCATCGAGCGCTCCATCGCCGGGTGGAAGGAGTACGAGCTCGAGGTGATGCGCGACCGCGTCGACAACTGCGTCGTCGTGTGCTCGATCGAGAACCTCGACCCGATGGGCGTGCACACGGGCGACTCGATCACCGTCGCCCCGGCCCAGACCCTGTCCGACGTCGAGTACCAGCACATGCGCGACGCCGCCTTCGCGTGCATCCGCCGCATCGGCGTCGACACCGGCGGGTCGAACATCCAGTTCGCGGTCGACCCCGAGACGGGCGCCATGGTCGTGATCGAGATGAACCCTCGCGTGAGCCGCTCGAGCGCGCTGGCGTCGAAGGCAACGGGCTTCCCCATCGCCAAAATCGCCGCCCGTCTGGCGGTCGGCTACACCCTCGACGAGATCCAAAACGACATCACCAAGGAGACGCCGGCCAGCTTCGAGCCCACCATCGACTACGTCGTCACGAAGGTGCCGCGGTGGGCGTTCGAGAAGTTTCCCGGCGTCCCCGACGTGCTGGGCACGCGGATGCAGTCGGTGGGCGAAGCCATGGCCCTGGGCCGCACGTTCCCAGAGTCGTTGCAGAAGGCGCTGCGCTCCCTCGAGCACGGGCGCCTCGGCCTGAACTGTGATCCGGGCGAAGCCCTGCTCGACAGGCTCGACGACGACGAGTTGGTGCGCCGGGCCGCTGTGGCCACGCCCGACCGGCCGTTCCAACTCGAGGCCGCCGTGCGGCGCGGCATCGACATCGACCGCATCCACAACGCCACCCGTGTCGACCGCTGGTTCCTCGACCAGATCGCCCTGATCGTCGAGGAGCGCGCCGACCTCCGCGAGATCGGGCTGGCCGGGATGACGCGGCGCGAGTGGAAGCGGGCCAAGCAGCTGGGCTTCTCCGACGCCCAGCTGGCCTGGTTGTGGCACGTCGCCGACGACGACGTCCGGGCTGCCCGGGTCAAGGCTGGAGTGCTGCCCACCTACAAGACGGTCGACACATGCGGTGCCGAGTTCGAGGCCCGCACGCCTTATCACTACTCGGCTTGGGAGGACGAGGACGAAGTCCGCCGCGGTGACCGGCCCACAGTCGTGATCCTCGGCTCCGGGCCCAACCGCATCGGTCAGGGCATCGAGTTCGACTACTGCTGCGTGCACGCCAGCTTCGCCCTGCGAGAGGCCGGCTACGACACGGTGATGGTCAACTGCAACCCCGAGACCGTCTCCACCGACTACGACACCAGCGACCGTCTGTACTTCGAGCCGCTGACGTACGAGGACGTGCTGAACGTCATTGAAGCCGAACGGCCGGTGGCCGTGATCGTCAGCCTGGGCGGGCAGACGCCGCTGAAGCTCGCCGGCCGACTGCCACGCGAGCTGGTGGCCGGGACGAGTCCCGAGGCCATCGACCTGGCCGAGGACCGCGAGCATTGGAACGCCTTGTGCGCCCGCCTCGAGATCCCCCAACCGGCCGGCGGCACCGCCATCACGGTCGACGACGCCCTCGGGATCACCACTCGCATCGGGTATCCGGCCCTCGTGCGGCCGTCGTACGTCCTGGGCGGGCGGGCGATGGAGATCGTGTACGACGACGACGGCCTGCGCCGGGCCATGGCCGAGCTGGCGGGGTTCGGGTCGCTCGGGAAGGAAGGCGGGCTGTCGGCCGAGCGGCCCGTCCTCGTCGACCGCTTCCTCGAGGACGCCATCGAGGTCGACGTGGACGCCATTCGCGACGCAACCGGCGAGGTCGTCATCGGCGGCGTCATGGAGCACGTCGAGGAGGCGGGCGTGCACTCCGGCGACAGCGCCTGCGTCATCCCGCCGCCCACGCTTCCCGCGTCGGTGATCGACGTGCTCGAGCGCTACACGCGGTCGATCGCCGACGCCCTCGACGTCCGAG
>CADDZP010000090.1 GCA_902812475.1 Actinomycetota bacterium
GGTCAGAGGCCATTTTAGCGCCGCGAACTGGAGTTGTGAATGGCGAGCCGGCCTGTAGGCGGGGTTCTGTCCGCCCCGAGGGGCGGGGTGGTCATCCATCTACGCGGCCTACCCGGGACGTTGGGCGGGCCACCCGTCCCTGTTCGGCCTTGCTCCGGGTGGGGTTTGCCGAGCCGCCCGGGTCACCCCGGACGCTGGTGCGCTCTTACCGCACCGTTTCACCCTTGCCTGTGCCCCGAGGGGCCATCGGCGGTCTGTTTTCTGTGGCACTTTCCTGCGGGTCACCCCGACTGGCCGCTAGCCAGCACCCTGCCCTGTGGAGCCCCGACCTTCCTCGGCCCGGTCAGTGCCGGACCGCGACCACCCGGCCGGCTCGCCGTCTCCATTGTCCCACGAATCGAGGGACTATCCCCCACAAACACCTCCCAACCTGCCATCGTTTCCGCTCGCTGGGGCACCAGCCAAGACGAGCGAAGCGAGATGCCACAGGGGCCCGGGTTCGGGTCCTTGTGCGCGTCAGACGGTCGGTCGACGCGCCTTGTGAATCCGTTCTCGCGGACGTTTGTGCCCCCATGGGGGCCCAAACGCTCCCCGGAATAGAAGACGGGACTAGAAGTCGAGCGACGAGAGCTCGGTGACCCACTGCCTCGCACGGGCGCGGGCTTCGTACCAGCGGGCGCGGTCGGTGGCTCGCCGAGGGTCGACGACGGCACGGGGCGACCAGGCGGCGGCGACGTCGTCGAGGCCCTTCCACGTGCCGACGGCCAGACCGGCGAGGAAGGCGGCGCCCAAGGTCGTGGCCTCGGTGACCGGCGAGAGCTCGATGGGGCGTTGGGTGGCGTCGGCCAGAGCCTGAACGAAGACCGGGTTGGCGCTCATGCCGCCGTCGACGCGGAGGGGGCCGATCGGGAGCCCGGCGTCGGCCTCGGCCGCTTCGACGAGGTCGGCACCCCGGTGGGCGACGCCCTCGAGGACGGCCCTGACGACCTCGGCCCGCCCGCTCCCGCGGGTCAGCCCCAGCAGCGTGCCGCGGGCGCCGAAGTCCCACGCGGGCGTGCCCATGCCCAGCAGGGCCGGGACGAACCACACGTCGCCGGTGTCGTCGCACCGGGCGGCGACTTCGGCGGACTCGGCCGACGAGGAGATCAGGCCGATGTCGTCACGCAGCCACTCGACGGCCTGGCCGGCGGTCAGCATGAACGCCTCGACGCCCCACGTGATGTGGCCGCCGATGCGCCACGCCACGATCGGGAAGCAGCCGGCGTCGCCGCGCATGTCGAACGCGGGTCGAGCGTCGCCGAGGCAGAGGTCGAGCATGCCGCCGGTGCCGAACGTGATCTTGGCCTGCCCGGGGCGCACGCACCCCTGGCCGATCAGCGAGGCCTGCTGGTCGCCGGCGATCCCCGCGATCGGCGGGGCGCCGTCCAATGTCGTGGCCTCGCCCACGACGCCCGACGAGTCGACGACGGTGGGCAGCACCGACGGCGGGATGCGCAGTGCCTCGAGCACGGGCTCGGACCAGTCCGACCCGTCGGAGTGGAACATGCCCGTCACGGCGGCATTCGACAGGTCGGTCACATGCAGCGAGCCGCCGGACAGCGTCCACGCCACCCACGCGTCGACGGTGCCGAAGCACAGGTCGCGTGTCCGATCGGCGTCGGCCATGTCGAGCAGGAACGCCAGCTTGGTGGCCGACACGTTCGGTGCGACGCGGATGCCCTGCGCCTGCAGTTGGAGGCACATGCCGACCGTGCGCAGGTCCTGCCACCCGACGCCCGGGCCGACGGGTTCTCCTGTCTTGCGGTCCCACACGACTGTCGACGACCGCTGGTTGGCGATGCCGACGGCATCGACGGGGCCGCCGTCGGCCAGGGCGGCTCGGGCGACGTCCAGTGCGCCCTCGCCCATCGCCGACGCGTCGAACTCGACGAACGACGGCAGGGGCGTCGAGGGCAGCACCTCCCGGTAATGGACGTGTTCGACCGAGGCATCGGGCCGGACGACGGCGGCCCGCACGCCGCTCGTCCCCACGTCGACGACGAGGACGCCGGCTGCGGTCACGCTGATTCCGGGCGCTGCGGCCGTGTCCGAGACGCCCGCCAACTGGCGACCCAGCCGCCGATCGTGCCCCCGAGGGCAAGCCAGAGGACGGCGAAGACCACCTGGGCGATGCCGGGCCGGGCGTTGCCGGCGACGATCGTGATCGTGGTGGCGAAGGCGGCGATGACGACGTAGGACACGGCGCCCGTGATCGCCCCGTGCATCAGCGGCGTGTCCAGTCGCCGGCGGCCGGCGATGAAGCCGCCGACCCCGGCGCCAATGACGTCGATCCAGAAGAAGACGAACCAACCGTTCGAGTCCTTCGGCAGGTCGATGACCGCGGCCACGACGCTGGCCAGCACGCCCACGGCGATGGTGACGACGGCGCCGGAGGCCACCGCCTTCCAGTCGATGCGCGAGCTCGGGCTCGGGCTCGGGCTCAAGGCCACCCCACCTCGCCGTAGGGGTCGGGCAGGCCGAGCTTGCCGGGGTTCAGGATGCCGTTGGGGTCGAGCGCCCCCTTCAGCGCCACGAGCACGTCGAAGGCAGGCCCCAAGGCCGGACGCATGAACCGCGACCGGTTCAGTCCCACGCCGTGGTGGTGGCTGAGCGCTCCGCCCCGGCCGAGCACGGCAGAGGTGGCTGCATCCCATACCGATACGTAGAACCGGTCGCGCTCCTCGGCCGGCGGGCGGCCGGCGAAGGTGAAGTAGAGGCAGGCGCCGTCGGTGTAGGCGTGGGACTGGTGGGCCGACACGACGAGCAGGTCGCTCACGCCGGCGACGGCCGCCCGCACGTCGTCGTAGATCGGGCCCAGCGCCGCCCATCGCCCGGCGATCTCGATGGTGTCGACGACGATCTCACGCCGGTAGAGGGGCTCCAGGGCCGACACGTCGTTGCGGTGCCCGAGCCAGCGCTCCACGAGCCCGACGTCGAGGGAGCGCGCCGCCGCGCACTCCTCGTCAACGACGGAAAAGACGGCGTCCACCACCGCCGGGTCGCTCTCGTCGAGGACGATCAGTGCGCACGTGTCGTCCACCTCGAAGTTGCGCGCCGACTCCGCCTCGTCGTACAGACGCAGCACGGCGGGCGTGGCCCCGCGGCGCAGGATGCGCCGGCAGGCGTCGAGGCCCTCGACGAACGAAGCGAATCCAAAGGCGGCGCGGCGCTGCCCGGCGGGTACGGGGTGGAGCCGCAGCGTCGCCGACGTGATGACGCCCAGCGTGCCTTCGCTGCCGACGAACACCTGGTTCAGATCCGGACCGACGGCCGCCTTCGGACCGCCCGAGCCAGTGTGCAGGACGCGGCCGTCGGCGAGCACGACCTCGACGTCGACGACCATGTCCTCGATCTTCCCGTAGCGGGTCGAGTACTGACCCGCCGATCGGCACGCCAGCCACCCGCCGACCGTCGACAGCTGCACCGACTGCGGCCAGTGCCCCAGTGTCACCGAGTACTTCGCCCGCAGCTCGTCCTCGAGCACGTCACCGAACGTGCCGGCGCGCACCTCCAGCAACAGCGATGAGTCATCGACGTCGACCACGCCTGCCACGTCGGTCATGTCGAGCAGCACGCCTCCGTGCAGCGGAACCGACGCACCGCACACGCCGCTCCGACCGGCTGCTGTGGTCACCGGCACACGCGCCGCGTCGCACACGGCCAAGACGGCGGACACCTCGTCGACCGACGACGGCCGCACGACGACCGCCGCCCGCCCCGGCCCACTGCCGCCGAGGGCCCACGCCATGGCGAGCGGCCACCAGTCCCGGCCGCTCTCCACGCACGTGGCCAGGTCGGTGGACACCGACGCGCCCGTCGCCTGCAGCCGCCCCAGCAAGGTCTCGTCGACGTCGACCATTCGGGCAGACGAAAAGCGCCGGGCGATGGACTGCACCGGCGCGTCGAAGGCGATCGCCGACGTCGGCGCCCCGCGGCGAACCTCCATCAGACGGCGACCGTCGTGGGCAGCCCGGCGGCGGAGCGCTCAGCCTCGGCCAGCTCCTTGAAGGCGGAGGTCTGGCGGTGCGCTTCTGCCTCGTCCCAGCCCAGCTCTGGTCCCACCAAGGCGGCGACGTCTCCGGCGACGGCCGCCGTCTGGTCCCGGGCCAGCAGCAGGGCGCGCGTGCGCCGGGCCAGCACGTCGTCCAGCGTCTGGGCCATCTCGTAGCGGGCGGCGTACACGGCCTCGGCCCGCAGGTACGGCAGCGACGGGACGAGGGGGTCGCCCAACGCCGGGTCGGCGGCGACCATGGCCTCCAGCGTGCGGGCCTCGCCGCCGTAGCGAGAGGCCAGGTGTGCGTCGCCGACGTCGCCGTAGCCCTCGGCTCCCCGCAATCGCAGCCGCGTCGTGCTGCTGCGCCCGCCCCGCCCGAGCACGGAGACGGCGATGTCGACGGTGTCGGCCGCCATGCGGCGGTAGGTCGTCAGCTTGCCGCCAGTGACCGTGACCAGGCCGCCCGCCGACCGGCTCACGCTGTGGCGGCGGGACAGGTCGGCCGTACGTGCAGAGCGGGCGTCACGCACGAGCGGTCGCAGCCCGGCCCACGTGCCGAGCACGTCGTCGGTCGACAACGGATCGGTCAGGAACTGGTTCACGGCATCGAGCAGGTACCGCACGTCGTCGGGCGTGCAGGCCGGCTCGTCGAGGGGACCCTCGTAGTCGGTGTCGGTCGTGCCGATGTACACGCGGCCGCCCCACGGCACGACGAAGATCGACCGCTTGTCCTTGAGCACGGGGATCACGACGGCGATGTCGCAGCGCACCTTGTCCCACGGCACGCTCACGTGGATGCCCTTCGCCGGCCGCAACGTTCCGGGATCGCGGCCCTCGTCGAGGGCGCGCACGTGGTCGCTCCACACTCCGGTGGCGTTGACGACCACCGACGCCCGCACGTCGATGTCGCCCACGCGGGCGCCGACGACGGAACCCGACGAGTCCTTCAACAGTGCCGTCACGCCGGCGTAGTTGGCGGCGACGGCGCCGTAGTCCAGCACTGCCGTGCGGACGATGGAGAGCGTCAGGCGGGCGTCGTCGGCTTGGGCGTCGTAGTACTCGAAGCCGGCGGCCAGGCCCTTTCGCCGCAGGGTCGGCATGTGTTCGAGCGTGTCGTCGGGCGATATGCGGTGATGGCGCTTTCCGATGCGGAGGCCGCCGGTGAGGTCGTACATCCACAACGCCGAGTTGAGTGCCTTGGCGATCGTCTTGCCGCCGTAGAGCGGGATGAGGAACGGCAGCGGCTTGACCAGATGGGGCGCGTTCCGCAGCAGGCGCTGGCGCTCGTACAGGGCCTCGTACACAAGGCGGTAATCGCGTTGGTTCAGATAGCGCAGGCCGCCGTGCACCATCTTCGAGGACTTCGACGACGTCCCCGAGGCGAAGTCGCGCCGCTCGACCAGCGCCGTGGAAAGCCCCCGGGAGGCAGCGTCGAGGGCGACGCCAGCGCCGGTGATCCCGCCGCCCACGACGAGCACGTCGAAGGGCTCGTCGGCCAGGCGACCCAGTGCGGCGTCACGAGAGAAGCGCATCCCTAGCTCCGCAGTTCAGCATGCGACGAGAACAATCCGTCGCGTAGCAGGGCGGGCACCCGCCGCCTGTCCCGCACGAGGATGCCGGCTGCGAGCGCCAGGTAGATGACAGACATGGCGATGCGCTCGCTGCCGTGGATGGAGCCGGGCACGAGCGCCCCCAGGATGAACTGCGCCCAGAACAGTGAGAACAAAGCGACGGCCTCGCGCACCGAGATCGACAGGTTTGCGAGGACCGTGACGGCGAACGCCGATTGGGCGGCGGTCAGGAGCAGCTCCTCTCGCTGGACGGCGTCGATGGGCAACCCGTGGTGGGTGGACGAGGCGATGGCGAACACGATGGGCAGGGTGCCGACCAGCAGCGTCCATTGGTTCACCTTGGCGGATACGAGCGTCCCGAGGCCGGCGTTGGTGTTGAGACGATAGGCGTAGAGCCCGGCGACGAGCAGCTCGGGGGCCTCGGAGGCGAGCGGCGCCAGCCACTGGACGAGCAGGAATTCGCTTATGCCGAACTCGGCGCCCGTCGCCACGAGGGCGTCGGCGAAGTGTTCGGCGCACAGCAGGATCACGAGAGCGGAGAACACCAACAGCAACGCCACCGCCGCCCGCCGCCGCGCGGTGGGGAAACCGCCGAGATAGCGAGAGGGGCCGACCAGGTGGGGTTCCTCGGCCGGGCTGCGGGCCACCCGCCAGCTGTAGGCGGCGAAGATGGCGACGAGGACGCCGGCGTCGACCAGCGAGACCGTGTGCCGCATAGGCAGCGTCAGCGAGTACAAGGTGGCGAAGGCGAGAAACGCGATCTCGACGGAGTGACTGCGCTCGAGGCGGATGCTGTCCTCGCGCCGGCCGCTCCGACGCCACTGCCACCACGCGACGAACACGACCATCGACCAACCCACGCCGATCAGCAGCCGGTTGGAGCCGGTCATGTTCGCCAGCGCCAGCGAGCACGGTGTCGCCGTGGTCGAGCCCGGCGGCGCGCAGGCGGATCCGTGGGCGGCGACGGCTGCCCCAGCCTTGCCGGCGAACACGACGTCGACGGCGTACTCGGGCAGGACGGCGATGAAGGCGAGCACGGCTATGGCCAGCCCGGCCGAGATGTCCAGTTGCGCCGCTTCCGCGGCCCACGACAGCAGGAAGGCGGCGCCGACGATGGCCGCGCCGTAGGTCACCGCTTCGACGGGATGGTCAAGCGACAGCGAGCCGCCCCGGAGGACGAAGGCGGGGACGGTGACCGCGATCGCAAGACCCAGTGACATCCGCTGCCGACGGGGCTTGACGTCCCGCAGATCGTCGGCCGTGGAAGTCACCCAGCGATCCTAGGGAAGCACCTCAACGGGCGAACGGCACGTGCCGGGATCCTTCCGTCGCCACGTATCAATACGGCCACACACCCATTGCCGCGCCCGACAACGCAAGGCATCCTGTGAATGCCGGCCTCACACTTTGACGACACAACTTTGCCGGTGCGGAAGGGGAACCCGGAAATGACGCCCGACCAGGAACGGGACTTCATCGAGCGGCAGGTCAACAAGGACATCTCGAGGCGGCACTTCCTGGGCTGGGCGGCAAAGGCGGGCATCGGCTCGGCCGCGGCCATCAGCCTGTCGGGTGCGGTGCTCGAGGCGTGCGGCTCGGGCGGCACCAAGAAGATCGCCGGCGCGTCGGGCGACACCCTCAAGGTGGGCGTGATCGCCCCCTTCTCGGGCATCGGCGCCTTCATCGGGACGGTGACGACGAACTCGCTCAGCGCCGCCGTCCAGGAGCTCAACAACCGGGGTGGCGTGCTCGGGCGCAAGATCGCCCTCGTCAACCGCGACACGGGCAATGACCCCAGCAACGGCGTCAAGGCCTACAACGAGCTGGCCGGCGACCCGAACATCGTCGGCATTCTCTGGTGCGGCGGGCTCGGCTTCGAGCAGACGCAGGAGCAGTTCGCGCGGGACAGGCTGCCGGTGATGGCCGTCTTCAACGACGCCTGGTCCGACAAGCGCCTGTACCCCGACGACCAGAACCAGCGCTCGGTGTTCCAGTTCCTCATCCCGACGCGGATGGCGATGGACACGCTCGCCCAGTACGCGGCCTACGACCGGGGCTACAAGACCGCCGCCCTCGTCAACGACGTCGTCATCGACCCCCGTACCGAGAACAACGGCTACTTCACCGCCGCCCTTCAGAAGGTGGGGATGAAGAGCGTGGGCTACGAGACCTACCAGCTGGGCAACTCCGACTTCGGTCCCGCCCTCCAGCGTCTCAAGGGTGCCCGGCCCGACATGGTGGCGATCTTCGGCCTGTCGGGCGACACCGCCAACTTCGTCATCCAGATCGACCAGCTGGGCTCTGCCTATGTCGACACGCCGACGGCCAAGGACGTCTCCAAGGGTTGGCACCCGCACATCTTCGGGTCGCCGGGAGGCACGGGCGACCACAGCTGGGCCGACCTGGCCAAGGACTCAGCCAAGCCGGGCACGATCACGGCCTGGCACGTGGGCGGCCTCGTGTACCTGCCCGAGTTCGCCATCGCCGGGTGGATGAAGAAGTACCTCGACAAGCTGCCGACCGGCGGTGAGGAGTCCCCGGCCGACGGTCTCTACACACTGCTGAAGGGTGTCGAGAAGGCGGGGACGACCGACCGCACGCGCCTCGTGCAGACGATCGAGACCCAGGGCCCGCTCCGCTTCGCGTCGAGCACGTTCAGCTTCACGAAGGACCGCCACGTCAACAAGACGCCCGACGACATGATCATCGTCACCCTCGAGCGCAAGTCCGGTCCCGCCGCCACCGACCCGCCCTACCGCCTGGGTCACGAGTGGAGCACCGACTTCGCCCGCTATCCGGCCGGACCGACGCAGCTGGTTCGGCCGACTCTCGACGCCAACAAGCGCTCGCAGCCCGACGTCATGAAGACCGTCCTCGCCCAGGGCTGGGGGACGCAGTGCACGAACAATGCCGACGGGACGCTGTCCAAGGAGTGCAAGATTCATTGATCTTTCGCACTCGCAGGCAGAGCTTGCTCGGCGAGCTGATCGTGCTCCGGGCGACCGGCGAAGTCGGATCACCGTCCGTGCTCATCTCTCTGCCGTCACCCGGTGCGGGCGCCTGCGGCGCCGAGGGCGGCCGGCGGCGGGACCTCGTGCCATCGGCTGTGCCGGGCGACGGTGACTGACCTCGTCCAGATCCTGGTGTCCGGGCTGACCGTCGGCTCGGTCATCGCTCTGGTCGCGTTCGGCTACAACCTCGTGTTCGCCTCGACCCGCATCGTCAACTTCGCCCAGGGATCGATGCTGGTCGTTGCGGGCTACATCGCCTTCGCCGTCACCCGGGCGGGCGTGCCCATCTGGGGAGCGCTCGCCATCTCGGTGCTGGCGTCGCTCGTGGTCGGCGTGGTCGTGGAGATCGTCGCCATCAAGCCGCTGGGCCGGTTCGACCCGTCGACCAACGTCGGCTGGATCCTCACCACCTTCGGCGTTGGGCTCATCGCCATCGACCTGATCAAGAAGACCGTCGGCGCCGAGGCGCGTCCTCTCCCGGCGCTGGCTCACTCCATCTTCGGGTGGCGGGTGGCGAAGGTCTCCGGCGTCGCCATCACCGTGCCCGAGGTCGTCCTCGTGGTCTCCGCTGTCCTCATCGTGGTCGGCCTCGACGTGCTCCAGACCCGGACGGCGCTGGGGCGGGCGTTCCGGGCCGTGGCCGAGGACCGTCAGATCGCCGGGCTGATGGGCATCAACACCGAGCTGACGGTGATGATCACGTTCGCCTTGGCCGGCGCCCTCGCCGCCATCGGCGCCGTGCTGATCGCACCGCTCCAGTTCGTCAAGCTCGACCTCGGCGTCAACCTCGGCATCCAGGCGTTCATCGCGGCCGTGCTCGGCGGGCTGGGCTCGACGAGGGGTGCGATCGTCGGCGGCTACGTCATCGGCTTCACGAGCGCGATCGTGAGCACCATCACGTCGGAGGGGGGCAGCTGGGGCCCGGTCGTCGTGTTCGGCGTCTTCCTGCTCGTGCTCGTCGTCCGGCCCGCCGGAATCTTCGGTTCACCCGCCGTCGAGAAGGTCTGAGTGGCCCGGGCCGACACCGACCGCCGCGACACCGGCGAGGTCGAAGAGATACGGGGCGCGCCCGGGCAGGGCGTGCTTCCGGTCTACCGGCGGAGCGACCTCGCCCGCTTCGTGCCCGTGCTGCTGCTGGTCGTGTTCATCGTCTGGTTCGGCCGGACCCAGGCCGACAGCCGCAAGTGGCTCGACATCGGCACCGAGGCCATGTACCTCGCCATCGCCGCCGCCGGGGTCAACGTCCTCCTCGGCTACACCGGCCTGCTGTCGCTCGGCCACGCCGCCTTCTTCGTGGCCGGCGGGTACGCGGGCGCCATCCTGTCGCCCGCCCTCGGCATCCCGCCGTGGCTCGGCTTCGTGCTGGCGTTCGCGGGCTCTGCCGCGTTGGGCGCCGTCCTGGCCCTCATGTGCGTCCACCTGCGCGGCTTCTACCTGACGGTCGTGACGTTCGGCTTCGGCGCTCTCGTCCCCGCCATCGTCGTGGTCGCCAAGGACCAGCTGGGCGGACCGGCGGGGCGGGCCGTCGACCACTTCGTCGACACGTCGAAGGTCCCGGGCGCAGGCAGCGGGCCGTTCTCCCTCCAGTTGGGCCTCTTCTACATGAGCGCCTTCTTCCTGCTGCTCACCCTGTACCTGTGCTGGAACCTGGTCCGCAGCCGGTGGGGTCGGGCGTACATGGCCATACGCGAGTCCGAGGTGGCCGCCAGGGTCAGCGGTGTGAACGCCTACCGCTACAAGGTCTCGTCCTTCGCCCTGTCGGCCGGGCTGGTCGGCGTCGCCGGCTGGCTCGGCGCCCAGCGCTTCGTGCTCGTGAGTTCCCAGGTCGCCACGCCGGACCAGTCCTTCCGCTACGTGATCATGGTCGTCGTCGGCGGCATGGGCACGGTTGCCGGGCCACTTCTCGGTGCGTTCGGCTTCAGCTTCGGCTTCGGCATCACGTGGGTGCAGAACACCTTCCGCGACTACCAGGGTCTGCTCTACGGCACGCTCGGCCTCATCGCCGTGGCCACGGCACCGGAAGGCACCGTCGGCAACCTGCGCCGGTACGTGCGCGCCTACGACCTGCGCCGAGCCAAGCGGGGCATCGCCCCTCGGCGGGTGCCGCCGCCTGAAGTTCCGCCCGAACTGTCCGGCCCGGCGGTGCGCCTGTGGCAGGCGGCCGACGGCGACCGCGGCGGCGGCCGCGATGTCCTTCGGGTGTACGGGCT
>CADDZP010000091.1 GCA_902812475.1 Actinomycetota bacterium
GTCGACGTCCGCCTGCGCACGCCGCCAAGGCTAGGTGTGACGGATGTCGTCTGGACCGCGCCGGGCCATCTGTGGCCCAATGACTTAACACCGTTCAGTCATCGGGAGACTGCAGATGCTCGGAAACCTGGCGGCCCTCGTCATCCGGCGCCGTGTGACGTTCCTCGCCGTCGTCGGCCTGTTCGTCGTGGTTGCGGCCGCCCTCGGCGGCAACGTCGCCAAGCACCTCAGCTCGGGCGGGTTCAACGACCCGGGCGCGCCGTCCCAGCGGGCCGAGAACGAACTGCGCACCGTGTTCCACGCCGACCAGCCCAACCTCGTTGTGCTCGTGACGGCCAAGCACGGCACGGTCGACGATCCCGCCGTGGCCGCCGCCGGGACGGCGCTCACCCAGAAGCTGGCGACGACGCCGGGCATCAGCCAGGCGGCGTCGTACTGGACGCTCGGCAATCCCCCGCCGCTGCACTCGCGCGACAGCCATCAGGCGCTCGTGCTCGCCCGCATCGCGGGCAACGACGACCAGGTCCGCGATCGGGTGAAGGTCATCTCGCCGCAGTTCACTGCGGACGGGCCCGACATCTCCGTCGGCGTGGGCGGCTTTGCCGAGATCTTCCGTCAGGTCGGCACCCAGATCGAACACGACCTGCGCATCGCCGAGGCGATCGCCCTGCCCGTCACCCTGATCCTTCTCATCCTGGTGTTCGGTAGCGCCGTGGCCGCGTCGCTTCCGCTCACGCTCGGGATCTTCGCCATCATCGGCGGCTTCTTCGTGCTGCGCGTGATCGCCGCCCTCACCCAGGTCTCGATCTTCTCGCTGAACCTCGCCACCGCCCTCGGCCTCGCCCTCGCCATCGACTACAGCCTGTTCGTCGTCTCCCGATACCGCGAGGAGCTCCGCCACGGGTTCGCGCCCAAGACGGCGATCGTGCGCGCCGTGGAGACGGCCGGGCGCACTGTCGTGTTCAGCGCCATCACCGTGTCCGCCTCGCTCGCCGCCCTGTTGGTGTTCCCACTGGCGTTCTTGCGCTCGTTCGCCTACGCGGGCGTCGCCGTGACCGTGCTCGCTGCCATCGGCGCGGTGATCGTGCTGCCCGCGCTGCTCGCCCTGCTCGGCCCCCGCATCGACAAGCTCGTGGTCTACAAACGCAAGACGCGGACGCAGGGAGGGCACGGTTTCTGGCATCGCGTGGCGCTGTTCGACATGCGCCGACCGCTGGTCGTCGGCGGTGCCGCCGTCGCCCTCCTCATCGCCCTCGGCCTGCCCTTCTTCCACATTCGCTTTGGGTTGCCCGACGACCGCGTGCTGCCGTCGTCGGCGAGCAGCCGTCAGGTGCAGCAGGCCATCCGGGACAACTTCAACTCCCAGGAGGCGGGCGCCCTCGAAGTGGTCGCACCGACGGCCGGCAACCCGACGACGATCCAACCGCAAATCGATTCGTACGCCGTGGCGCTGTCACGGGTGTCGGGTGTCTCGCGGGTGGACGCCGCGACCGGCTCCTACATCGCGGGCGTGCGGGTGATCGGACCCAATCCCGCGTCGGTCCGGTTCGCGGCGCCGTCGGGCACGTGGTGGTCGGTCGTTCCGTCCGTCGAGCCCAACTCGGGCGCGGGCGAGCACCTTGTGCACGAGGTGCGCGACCTGAAGAGCCCCTTCCCCGTCCAGGTCGGCGGTCAGTCCGCGCAGCTGGTCGACTCCAAGGCGTCGCTGTTCAGCCGTATACCGCTCGCCTTGGGGATCATCGCCATCATCACGTTCGTCGCCCTGTTCCTCTTCTTCGGCGGCGTCCTGGTTCCGGTCAAGGCCGTCGTCCTCAACATCCTCAGTCTCTCGGCGACGTTCGGGGCGATGGTGTGGGTCTTCCAGGACGGCCATCTGTCGGGGCTCCTGAACTTCACCCCGACCGGCACCATCGACACGACGACGCCGCTCATCATGTTCTGCGTGGCCTTCGGCCTGTCCATGGACTACGAGGTCTTCCTGCTCTCCCGAATCAAGGAGGAGTACGACCGCACCCACGACAACGAGCACTCAGTGGCGATAGGCCTCGAGCGTACGGGCGCCATCGTGACTGCGCTGGCCGGGTTGATGGCCGTGGTGTTCATCGCCTTTTCCACGTCACAGATCACGTTCATCAAGCTGTTCGGAATCGGTCTGGCGCTGGCGGTGCTGATCGACGCCACCGTCATCAGGGCGTCGCTCGTCCCCGCCTTCATGCGGCTCGCCGGCAACGCCAACTGGTGGGCGCCGCCGTTCCTGCGCGGCATCTACGAGCGCTACGGCATCCACGACGCCGACAGCGTCGAGAGCGAGGGCATGCTGCCAGAACCCGAGCCCGAGCAAGAGCCGGAATCCGAGCCGGTAACCGAGCGGGTGATCGACCTGCGCGACAAGCCGACCGCACCGAAGCGGACAGCCGCGAAGAAGAAGACGGCCGCCATCAAGAAGACGGCCAAGCGGGCGACGGCGACAAAGTCCACGACGAAGAAGTCGGCGAAGAAGTCGGGCACCAAGAAGGCGGCCGCCAAACGGTGAACACCCGCGCCCGCGCCCGGCGGGGTGAAGGGGCGCATCTGCGCGAGGAGCTGCTCGACGCCACCGAACGGCTCCTGGCCGCGACCGGCGACGAGGAGATGGTGTCGGTTCGAGCCATCGCCGAGGCCGTCGGGGTGTCGCCGCCCGCCATCTACCTGCACTTCCCCGACAAGGACGCCCTCATCTTCGAGGTGTGCGCCGCTCGCTTCGCCGAGCTCGACCGGTTCATCGAGGACGCGGCGGCCGGCGTCCGCGATCCCATCGAGGCCTTGGTGGTGCGCGGCCGCGCCTACGTGCGCTTCGGCGTCGAGAACCCCGAGCAGTACCGCGTGCTGTTCATGCGCCGGGGTTCGGCCCGGGCGTTGACGCCAGCCGAGCTGCGTGAGACGGCCGCCTTCGGCAACCTCGTCAAGGCGGTGGAGCGGGCGCAGCAGGCGGGTCGGCTGACCTCCTCCGAGGACGGCGTCCGCATCGCCATGGAATTGTGGGCCGTCGCCCACGGCGTCACGTCACTGCTGATCGGCGTGCACGGGTTCCCCTGGCCCGCAGACTTCGCCGACCGCGTCCTGCGGACCTACGTCGACGGCCTCAGCAGTAGGGCCGACACCTCGTCGTAGAGGCGGTCGGCGTCGTCGGGCGAGTCGGCGATGCAGGTGACGCCCATCTTCCCGAACCGAGTGAGGGCGCCCATGAGATGCAGGGTCGCTCCCGTGCCGCTCGACCGCTCGAACGCCAGCCCGGCGGATTCGACGGCGGCGATGACGTCGGCGGGCGTGCGCCCCACGAGGGCGGCATCCTTGAGGTTGTCGCTGGCGACGTAGAACCGCTTGCGACCGGCGCCGTCGACGAGGTCGCCCGTCGACGGGTCGTAGGAGCCTCCGGTTACCAGGCGAGCCATCCAGAACGGATGCGTGGTGCCGCCCATGCGCAGGTTGATCTCGCTGAGGTGGACGTCGTACCCGCTGTCGCTCGGCACGAGCACGAAGTCGATCCCGAACGGGCCCACCACGCCGTCCGCAGCCAACACCTCCCCCACGCGCCGGGCCCGTTCCTGGACGTCGAGGCGGTAGTCGGGGCGAGCGGGGAAACGGCAACCGAGATACACCTGGCCCTCGAGGCCGCCCAGGATCTGGTCATGGGTCGACAGCACCTCGACGACACCACTCGGGGTGATCACGAGCTGCGCACTCGGTGACACGACGCCCGGAAGCCGCACCAGCTCCTCCACGACGGCGCCGCCCGCCTCGACCTTGGCCGAGTACGACGGCCACGACTCTTCCTCGGCGATGAACGTGATGGTGGCCTCGGCGAGCGACGTGAAGCCGGCGAGCTCGACGATGGCGTTGCCCTGGCCGGAGAAGCCGTCGTTGAGCTTCATCACGACGGCCTCGGCGTCGGGTCGGCGGGCGTGCAGCCCCTCGATGGCGCCCTCGAGCTCGGCCACCGAGCGCAGGTCCTCCTCGCCGTCGAGCACGGCGACGCCCGCCTTGCGGGCGACCCGCCGCGACTCGGTCTTGGAGCCGAGTGTGGCCAGCGCCGGGCTGGGCCCGAAGAGGGGGACGCCCGTGACCTCGGCGATGCGCCCTTCGAGGGGCGTGACGTTGAAGGGGACCAGGTAGGCGGTGTCGGCGCCGGCGACGAACGCCCGCACCTGCTCGGTGACGTGGGGAGCGTCGAGCACCTTGGCGCTCAGCGCCCTCCCAGAGTCCTCACCAACGACGATGAACTCGAGGCGGCGACGGGCGTCGTCGGGGTCGGGAAGGAAGTGCAGGTAGTACTCGACGATCGCCTCGTCGACGGGCAGCGACGTGATGTACGCCAGGTGCAGTCCGGGGTTGGCGAGCAGCAGCGTCGTGCACAGCAGCCGCTCTTCGTAGTGCTGGATGCCGACGATCTTGCGCAGTTCCGCGTCGGGGAACGTGGCCGATGGCAGCATCACGATCGTCCCCGTCTCGAGATCGGACAGGCCGCGCATGGAGCGCGCAGCGTAGAGGGGTCCGAAGTCGGCGCCGGTACAGTCGGCGCATGGTCCAGGTCGCCGATCAGCACGTCGGCCAAGCTGGTGGCGGCGGCGCACGGGTCATCGATGCCGTGGACTTGACGAAGCGTTTCGGCGACTTCGAAGCCGTCAAGTCGGTGAACTTCTCGGTCGAGCCGGGCGAGACGTACGGCTTCCTGGGGCCCAACGGAGCGGGCAAGTCGACGACGATCTCCATGCTGTGCACGCTCGTGCGCCCGTCGGCGGGGCAGGCGACGGTCGCCGGCTACGACGTCGTGCGTCAGCGCACCGAGGTGCGCCGCCAGATCGGGCTGGTGTTCCAGGACACGACGCTCGACGACTATCTGACGGCGGGCGAGAACCTTCGCTTCCACGCCGAGCTGTACCGCGTCCCGAAGACCGACCTCGACGGGCGGCTCTGGCAGGTCATGGACATGGTCGGTCTCTGGGAGCGGCGCAACAGCATCGTGAAGACGTTCTCGGGCGGCATGAAGCGTCGCCTCGAGATCGCCCGCGGCCTGCTCCACTCGCCTCGCGTGCTCTTCCTCGACGAGCCGACGGTCGGCCTCGACCCCCAGACCCGCAGCCACATCTGGAGCTACATCAACGAGCTCAAGCGCCGTGAGTCGATCACCATGTTCCTCACCACGCACTACATGGACGAGGCGGAGCACTGCGACCGCATCGCCATCATGGACAACGGCGAGATCGTCGTCGTCGACACGCCCGAGGCGTTGAAGCGCAGCGTCGGGCGCGATCGCGTGAGCATCAACACCAGCGACGATCAGGCCGCCATGGAACTTCTTGCCGACCGCTTCGACCTCGAGCCGACGGTCTCCGAGGGAGCGATCACGTTCTTCGTCGCCCATGGCGAACAGTTCGTCCCCCGCCTGTTCGCCGACCCCGACCTGACGATCAGCTCCGTCCACGTGGCCCGGCCCACGCTGGACGACGTCTTCATGGCCTACACCGGGCGCACGATCCGCGACGCCGAGGCGTCCGGCACAGAGCGCATGCGGGCCAATCCCTGGATGCGTTCTGGGGCGCGCCGCTGATGGCTGTCACCGAGGTCATCGGCGTCCGCGACGTCGGCAGCTCGGTGGCCGACGACCTGCGCGCCGTGCGCATGATCTGGAAGCGCGAGCTGATCCGGTTCACCCGCAACAAGGTCCGCATGATCACGTCGCTGGCCCAGCCCGTGATCTACCTGTTCATCCTCGGCACGGGGCTGTCGCAGCTCATCCCCGGCGGCAGCAAGATCGACTACCGCACGTTCATCTTCCCCGGCGTCCTCGGCATGACGGTCCTGTTCACCGCCATCTTCTCGGCCCTGTCGATCGTGTGGGACCGCGAGTTCGGCTTCCTGCGGGAGATGCTGGTCGCGCCCGTGCGGCGCAGCGCTCTCGTGCTGGGCAAGTGCCTGGGCGGGGCCACCGTCGCCACCTTCCAGGGCGCGGTGATGCTGATCTTCTGCGGCCTGGTGCACGTGCCCTACTCGGCGACGCTCCTGCTCACCCTCGTGGCCGAGATGGCGCTGCTCGCCTTCACGCTCACCGCCTTCGGCACCGTCATCGCCGCCCGCATGGCCCAGGTGGAGACGTTCCAGGTGGTCATGAACTTCATCGTGCTCCCGATGTTCTTCCTGTCGGGCGCCGTCTTCCCCCTCGATCGTCTGCCCCGGTGGCTGGCAGTGCTCACCAAGGTCGACCCGATGACCTACGCCATCGATCCCATGCGACGTGCGGTCTTCGACCACGTCGAGATCGCTCCGAAGCTGGCCCGCACGCTGAACCCGGGGATGACGTGGGCCGGCCACCGGCTCCCCGCGGGTCTCGAGCTCGCCGTCGTCGCGTTCCTCGGCCTGGCCATGCTCGTCGCCGCCGTCGTTCAGTTCTCCCGTCCCGAGTAGGGAATCGCCCACGATCTGAGGGCTCGCGACCCGTAGTCTCTGCGCACCGGGCGCCGCTGTACGACATCGAGCGCGCAGAGACTCACGGTCGGCCGTTTCGAGCGCCGCTGAAGCGCGCTAGCTGAGGACGCGGCGGCGGAAGCCGAGGAGGCCCTGCCAGAGGAACAGGGCGCAGAAGCCGATGAGCACCGGATAGATGACGTAGAGGTGCATGTGGTGGGACGGGGTGAGCGCCGCTCGGAAGCCCTCGGTGACGTAGATCAACGGATTGACCAGCACGAGCGTCTGCAGCCAGGACCAGCCCGCCAGCTTGACGGGCGACAGTGCCGTCCACGCGTAGTACGTGCCGCCGAGGAACGTCATCGGGATGACGATCACGCCGAACAGCATCGGGACCGTGCGCGGGTCGAAACGGGTGCCGAAGGTCATGCCCAACGACGAGCACATGATGCAGGCGAGCGGGATCATCACGAACAGCTGGATCCAGTGGACCTGCAGGTGGATGTGGATGTCCTTGGAGTGGACGACGGCAGCGATCGGGAACACGATCAGCGCCGCGATCAGGCCCTGGATGGCGCCCGACACGATCTTCTCGATCGACACGAGCGACACCGGCATCGGCGCCAGCACCCGGTCTTCGATCTCCCGCGTGTAGCCGAACTCCTGCACCATCGGGAGGGCGACAGCCTGGATGCCCTGGAACATGATCGACAGGCCGACGACGCCGGCAACCAGCACGGTGGCGAACGTCGACTCCCCCGCCACCCCGCCACCGCTGCCGATGCCCTGCCCGATGGTCGGGAACACGTAGAGGAAGACGAACACCAGCAGGAACGGCTGCAGGATCGTGCGAGGCAGGAACTCCTTCAGGTTCTTCTTGAGGACGGTGAGATCGCGCAGCAGGAGCCCGGCGAAGGCGCTCCTGCTCGCCTGGACGGTGGACCGCCCGAGCTCTGCGCCCTTGTACTGCGGGATCGTCGCCGTCGTCGGCGCGGTGACAACCTCGGTGGTGGCGGTGGCCATCAGTCGCGCAGCTCCTTCCCGGTGAGGTTGATGAAGACGGTCTCGAGCGTCGGCTCGTGCACGGTCAGGTCGTTGAGGCGCGACCCGCTCTTGTCGACCGTTTCGAGCACGGCCGGGAGGGCGTCGGCAGCTCCCTTCACGTGCACGCGCAGCTCGCCGTCGAGCTCCACGACGTTCGTGACCACGCGTCGCCGGCTCAGGGAGCGGGCCAGCTTCGTCAGGTCTCCCGTCGCATGCAGCGAGACGATCGTGTCCGCCTCGATGCCGGCCTTCAGCCCCTCGGGGGTGTCGAGGGCGAGGATGTGGCCGTGGTCCATGATCGCCACCCGGTCGCAGAGCTGGTCTGCCTCTTCCATGTAGTGGGTCGTCAGCAGGATCGTCTGGCCACCGGCGTGCAGGCGCAGGAGGATCTCCCACAGCGCCAGACGGCTCTGGGGGTCGAGGCCGGCGGTGGGCTCGTCGAGGAAGATGATCTCGGGCTTGTGCAGGATCGCCCGCGCCACCATCAGGCGCTGGGCCATACCCCCCGAGAGCGCCATCACCGGCGCCTTGCCCCACCGCGCCAGGTGGAACTCCTCGAGCAGCTCATCGGCGGCGGTGCGCGAGTCGCCCGCCGACATCCCGAAGAACCGGCCGTGGAAGTAGAGGTTCTCCCAGACCGTCAGGGCGCGGTCGAGGGTGTTCTGCTGGGGGACGACGCCGATGGCCTGTTTGGCGAGCGCCGGCTGGTTGACCACGTCGATGCCGCCAACGACGGCGCCACCCGACGTGGGGATGACCATCGTCGTCAGCATCCCGGCCGTCGTCGTCTTCCCTGCGCCGTTGGGCCCGAGGAGGCCGAAGATCTCGCCTCTGCGGACCTCCAGGTTCAGCTTGTCGACGGCCGGGCGGTCCATGCCCGGGTACACCTTGGTCAGATCGGACGTGCGGATGATGACGTCGCCACCCCGGTGGGTGTCGACGTCCGCGAGGTCAGAATCGTCAGAAGCGAGGACGGCGCGGGCCACGCCGTCAGGTTAGGGAAGAGTCGCTCGCTGTCAGAATCGCGACGGCTGCTTGCCTGGAGGGCCCGCCGTCAGCCTCCCGTCGCAGGCTGTGCCAAGCGACACAGTCCGGGCCTTGCCCGCCACCGGGCCCCAGTCCTGGGGTGCAAGCTCGATGGCGAGCGTGACCGGGGCCGGCGAGGTGTACAGACTCGCCGAGTTTGGCGTCATGGTCTCCGAGCCGAGGTACTGGTCATTGGGACCGACCCAGACGATCTGCAGCGCGAAGTTGGTGTTCTTCATGTTGAACGTCTGCACGTTGGTGTCAGAGAACGGGAACGCCATGCCTTCCCTGGGCGGCAGGGAGGCGCGGCCTGCGAGGCCCGCCACCTGCTGGCCCACGGTGTACGCCATGGCCAGGCAGACGTCAGTGGGTTCGTCGTTGACGACGAGGGTCCGGTGCTGGGTGCCGGTGGGCGTCGACGACGGCTCGCCGGGGCTGCCGCACGCCACGAGGCCCATGGCGCCGAGGCCGAGCGCCACGACGGCGGCGGCGCCGCGGCGCACTACGGCGGCTCCGGGAGACCGGGGACGCCGTCTTCGCGTTGCACGCCGAGGCTGTTCAACGTGAAGGCGACCATGTGGTAATGGCCCACGAGCATCGGCACCTCGATGAGCTGCCGCTCGTCGTAGTGCTCGGCGAGCACCGCCCACGTTGCGTCGCTGATGCTCGCCTCGTTGTGGAGCTCGTCGGCCGCAGTGAGCAGTACGCGGTCGAATGCGCTCCATGAGGGGTCGCCGGGGCCGGCCGTGACGGCGGCGATCTCGTCGTCGGTGATCCCAACGCTGCGGGCGATCAGCACATGCTGGCCCCACTCGTACTCAGACCGGCAGTGCCAGCCGGTGCGCAGGATGAGCAGCTCGCGGTCGCGGGCGGGCAGCTTCCCGCTCAGGAGCTTGCCGCCGAAGGGCAGCCAGCGGCGGAAGAGCCCGGGATGGCGCACCAGCGTGTCGAAGATGTTGCTGGCGGGCCCGGTCAGGCCGACGCCGCCGAGCAGCTCCTGGACTTGGTCGTCCCGCTCGTCGACGGGCAAGGGCGGAATCCGCGGCGTGTCAGCGGTGGGCGTCACGGCGCGGAAGCTACTTTCGTGGACGTGAGTGACCTGAAGCCCGAAGAGCCGCACGAGGCAGGCGTCCCCGAGAAGCTGGCCGACCAGTCCCACGAGGAAGGCGCCCGCATCCTCGCCGACGAGGCCCGCGACCGCCTCACCGACAAAGGCTTCACCGACCAGCAGATCCGAGAGTGGGCCGAGACATACATCGCCGAGGAGGGGTCCGGCTCGGTCGATGGCTTCATCGAGTGGATCGCTCGCGAGGAACGCGGGCAGGGGTAACACCACGGCCGACGACATCCCCGCGCCGGCGCTGTGGGAGCTCACCGGCAGGTCGCCTGACGACCTCGCCGTCGAGGATGCCATCCGGCGCGTGAGCTGGCGCGAGCTCGAGGACCGCACCAACGCCGTCGGTCACGGCGTCGAGGAGCTGGGGCTCGAGCCAGGCGACCACGTCGCCGTGGTGGCGGGGAACCGGGCCGAGTTCGTCGAGGCGATCCTCGGCGTGCAGCGGGCCGGCATGGTCGTCACGCCCCTGAAGACGAGCTGGACGGCGGCCGAGATCGACGTCGTCCTCGCCGACGCCGGCACCAAGCTGGTCATCACAGACGTGGACGCCGCCCGCCGGGCGGCTGGGGACCGTGGTGTCGCCGTCGTCGACGTCGACGAGTTCGAGCCGTGGCTCGCCCGTCAGTCGACGAAGCCACACCCGTCAGCACGCAATGGCTGGCGGATGTCGTACACGTCGGGCACGACGGGCCGGCCCAAGGGCGTCGTCCACCCGTGGTCGGGGAAGTCGACGTTCTCCGAGGCCTTCGTCCGCAGCACGACGTGGGCCCAGGCCGCCCGCCTCCCCGGCGACGGCATGCACCTCATGGCGTCGCAGCTGTTCCACGGCGCACCGTTGACCTTCGGGCTCGCCGCACTCGGCCGCGGCGCCCCCATGCGGATCATGCCCCGGTGGGACGCCGCCGCCTTCCTCGAGCACCTGGCCGGCGGCGTGGCGTCGACCTCGCTCGTGCCCACGATGTTCCGCCACCTGTTGGCCCTGCCCGCGGCCAGGCGCGCCGCCGCCGACACCGGCAGCCTCCGCACCGTCCTGCAC
>CADDZP010000092.1 GCA_902812475.1 Actinomycetota bacterium
AGCAGCGTCGACACGGGCGCTGTCGAGCCGGCCGACACGCTCACCGACGATCCCGCGAGCCCGTTCGGTGAGCACGCCGACGCGGCCAAGGTCGTCGCCGCCACGACGGGCGCGCTCCAGCGCGCCGACGTCGTGGTCGTCGACACGGGCGACGTAGAGCGCGCCGTGGCCGTGAGCGGCGCCTCACTCCCGGCGGCAGCGAGCAGCGCCCGTGTGCAAGCGCTGCGCCACACCGACGACGTCCTGGGCCGCGTCGAGGCGAGCCTGCCGCCGCGCACGCTGCTCCTGGTGGTCTCCGTCGTCCCGCCCGGCACCTCTTGGCATCTCACGCCGGTGCTGGCGTCGGGGGCAGGCGTGGTGAAGGGCTACCTGCACTCACCGTCGACCGAGCGCCTCGGCCTCGTGACCCTGACCGACGTCGCCCCCACTGTCCTTGACTCGCTCGGTGTGGCGGTCCCCGACGGCATGATCGGCCACCCGCTCAGGTATCACCCCGGCTCCGTCGACCTCGGCCGGCTGGCCGGGCTCGATCGGGCCGGCACCAGGCGCGACTCGATCTACCCGCCGATCGCGCTCGGGTTCGTCGTCCTCCACGCCGCCGTATACCTCGTGGCCGCCTTTCTCCTGTCTCG
This sequence comes from Actinomycetota bacterium, assembly GCA_902812475.1. Taxonomy (GTDB): domain Bacteria; phylum Actinomycetota; class Acidimicrobiia; order Acidimicrobiales; family AC-14; genus CADDZP01. Next base: position 633 of record CADDZP010000092.1, read on the forward strand.
ACGGGAGCTCGGGCGCTCCGAGCCCTTCCTGCGTTACGGCGCCCTGTTGATCGCCGGCCTCCCGGTGGCCACCTTTCTCGTGAAGGCCCTGCCCCTCGACGGCGTGGCCTCTGTCCCCCTGATGTTCGCTCTCGACATCCTGCTCGTGCTCCTGGCCTCGCGGGCCAAGCGCCATCCGCTCAGTCCGTTGGGGTGGATCATGGGGTTCACCGCGGTCGTCCTGATGGTCGACGTGGCGACCGGCGCCCGCCTGCAGGTGAACAGCGTGCTCGGCTACTCGCCCCAGACGGCGGCCCGCTTCTTCGGCATCGGCAACAGCGCCTTCGCCGTCCTGGCCGCCACCGGAATCCTGGCGGCCGCCATGCACGTGCAGTACGCGCCGCGTCGCCGGGAAGCCTTCGTCACGGTCGCCGCCTTCCTCGTCCTCCTCATCGTCGTGGACGGCGCCCCCAGTCTCGGTGGCGACGTCGGCGGCATCATCACCCTCGTCCCCGTCGTCGGCCTCGCCCTCATCGCTTTCAGCGGCCGGCGCATCTCATGGCGGACGGTGGCGGTGCTGGCCGGGGTGACGGTCCTCGTCCTGGCGTCCGCCCTCGTCGTCGACCTGCTGCGTCCGCCCGAAGCCCGCACCCATCTGGGCCGGGTGGTGACCGACGTCCACAACGCAGGCGGCTCCTCGTTCCTCACCACGGTGGCCCGGAAGATCGCCACGAACCTGCGTGTGCTGAAGGGGACGGTGTGGTCGTGGTTGGTGCCGATCATCGCCGCGTTCGTCCTCTACCTCCTGATCTGGGAACGCCGGCTGGGCCGTCTGCTGCCGCGGCGCTCGCCTCTGCGCATCGGGGTGATCGCCGCCCTCGGTGCGGGCCTGCTCGGGTTCGCGGCCAACGACTCCGGTGTGGTGATCACCGCCCTCGTCTACCTGTACCTCGGGCCGTACTTGATGCTGCTGGCGCTGGACTCTCAACGCGGCGACCCCGAGCTCCTCGAGCCGCTCACCCCCACTCGCGCTGCCGCCAACCTGACGCTGTCGTGAGGGACGTCGTCGCCCTGACGGCCATCGGTGTCGCAACCGGGTGGGTCGTGCGGATGCTGTTGCGACCTGTGCTGAGTCTGCCGCTGCTGGCCCGGGAGAACTACCGGGGACGCACGGTCGCCACCGCCGCCGGCCTCGTCGTGGTGCTCACCGCAGTCCTCGTCGAGGCCGCCCGGGAAGTGCTCGCCTCCGTCGATGTCGGACACCGCATCACATCGACGCGAGGGCTCGTCGTCTTCGTCGTCGTGGCGTTCGGGCTGCTCGGACTGCTCGACGACGTCATCGACACCGGCCACGCCCGCGGCTTCCGCGGCCATCTCGGTGAGCTGGCCCGGGGCCGGCTGACGACGGGGGGCGTCAAGCTGGTCGGCGGGGCCGCAGTCGCCCTTCTGGTGGCGGGCGCCGTCAACCCGCACAGACCCGGACGGTTGCTGGCCGACGCCGCCCTCATCGCCCTGGCCGCCAACCTGGCCAACCAGCTCGACCGCCGACCGGGGCGGGTCACCAAGGTGACGGTGGTGTGCTTCGCCGCGCTCGTCGCCGGCGCTCGGGTGGGCGACTACCTCGAGCCGGTCGCCGTCGTGGTCGGCGCCACGATCGCTCTCGTCGTCGACGACCTCCGCGAGAGGTTGATGCTCGGCGACACCGGCGCCAACGTGGTCGGCGCCGCCCTCGGCATCGGCGTCGTGTTCTCGTGCTCGTTCGGCGTGCGCCTCGGTGTGCTCATCGCCCTCGCCGTGCTGAACCTCGTGGGGGAGCTGAGCTCGTTCACGCGGCTGATCGACAAGGTCCCGCCCCTACGGGCGCTCGACCGTGCCGGGCGCCGCGATCGTTCGTGAGGATGTCCTAGGAGCCGGGGCGGAGGCGCTGCAGCAGCGGCTTCTTGCCGGCCTCCAGGTGACGCCCGTCGAGGAAGCCGATCTCCACGCCGTTGTCGAACAGCACGCGGTAGCGGCGCCAGGCGAAGCCGTCGGACAGGAGCACGGTGCCCTCGGTGCCCGCAGGCACGTTCGGCAGATCGACCTTGGCCTTGACCCGCTGACGCACGGTGAGGTCGATCTCGGGCGGCAGCTCACCCGTGAGCTTGTGGGGGTCCCAGACAGGCACCGGCGGCAGGATAGAGGGAGCCGGCAACCGTCCACCTGTTGGGCCGGCGTCCTGGGGTACGGTGCGATCCCGTGGCGAAACACATATTTGTGACTGGTGGTGTGGCCAGTTCGCTCGGGAAGGGTCTGACCGCGTCGTCCCTCGGCCGTCTGCTCAAGAGCCGGGGCTTGCGGGTCACGATGCAAAAGCTCGACCCCTACATCAACGTCGACCCAGGGACGATGAACCCCTTCCAGCACGGAGAGGTGTTCGTCACCGACGACGGTGGGGAGACCGACCTCGACCTCGGTCACTACGAGCGCTTCATCGACGAGAACCTGCACCGCGACTCGAACGCGACGACGGGCTCGATCTACTCGACCGTGCTGGCCAAGGAGCGCCGGGGCGACTACCTGGGCGACACCGTGCAGGTCATCCCCCACATCACCAACGAGATCAAGGATCGCATCCTGCGCCTGGTGAACGACGACGTCGACGTCGTCATCACCGAGGTGGGCGGCACCGTCGGCGACATCGAGATCCTTCCCTTCCTCGAAGCCATTCGCCAGTTCCGCAAGGACGTCGGCCGCGACAACGTCTGCTACGTCCACGTCACCCTGGTGCCCTTCATCGGCCCGTCGGGTGAACAGAAGACCAAGCCCACGCAGCACTCGGTCACCGAGCTGCGCAGCCGGGGCATCCAGCCCGACGCCATCGTGTGTCGAAGCGACCGCCCCATCTCCGAGGCCCTCAAGCGCAAGATCTCGCTCCTGTGCGACGTGCCGTCGGAGGCCGTCGTCAGCGCCGTCGACGCCCGCACCCTCTACGAGATCCCCTTGGTGTTGCACGAAGAGGGCCTCGACGACTACGTCTGCCAGCTGCTGCGCTTCGACAGCGACTCCCATGTACCGGACCTCGGGGAGTGGGAGTCGCTGGTCGCCCGCATCGAGGCGGCCACGACGCCGGTGCGCATCGGGCTCATCGGGAAGTACGTCAACCTTCCCGACGCCTATCTGTCCGTCGTGGAGGCCCTCAAGCACGGCGGGTACCACCACGGCGCCGACGTGCAGGTCGAATGGATCCAGGCCGAGGAGGTCGAGGGCCTCCTTGCCGACGGTCGTCTCCACGATCTCGACGGCATGGTGATCCCCGGCGGCTTCGGCTGGCGGGGGATCGAAGGCAAGATCGCCGCCGCCGGCTACGCCCGGGAGCACGACATCCCGTGCCTGGGCCTCTGCCTCGGACTGCAGCTGATGGTCATCGAGTTCGCCCGCAACATTGCCGGCCTGGTCGGCGCCAACTCGGCCGAGTTCGACGGCGAGTCGCCGCATCGGGTCATCGACCTGATGGACGAGCAGCGCGAAGTCGTCGACTACGGCGGCACCATGCGCCTCGGCGTCTACCCGGCCAGGCTCGACCCCGGATCGCAGGTCGGGCGGGCCTACGGCGAGTCGATCGTCTACGAGCGCCACCGCCACCGCTACGAGTTCAACCCCCGCTACCGCACCCGCCTCGAAGAGGCAGGCCTGCGTTGCTCGGGGGCGTCGCCCGACGACCGCCTGGTGGAATTCATCGAGCTCCCCAGCCACCCGTTCTGGATCGGTACCCAGGCCCACCCCGAGTTCAAGAGCCGGCCCGACCGTCCCCACCCGCTGTTCCGCGAACTGGTGGGCGCCGCCCTGGCCCGCGCCGAAGGCCGCAAGCCGCGCCTGCTGCAGGTGGACCCTGTTCCGCAAGCTCGCTGAGGAGCACATCTACGAGGGGACGCTGATCTCCGTCGGGCGGGGAACGTTCGAGGCGCCCGACGGCACGACGTTCGGCCGCGACCTCGTCCATCACCCCGGAGCGGTGTCGATCGTCCCTATCGACGACGACCACAGTGTCCTCCTGGTCCGCCAGTACCGGGCGGCGATCGATGCCGACCTGCTGGAGATTCCCGCCGGGAAGCGCGACGTCGAGGGAGAGCGGCCCGAGGGGACGGCGCAGCGTGAGCTGGAGGAGGAGGTCGGTGTGCGGGCGGGTCGCATCGAGAAGCTGGCCGAGTTCTACAACTCGCCCGGGTTCTCCGATGAGTACTCCTACGTCTTCCTCGGCCTCGACCTGACGCCGACGCAGGTGTCGGCCCACAGTCCCGAAGAGGCGGCCATGGAGATCGAACGGGTGCCGCTCGACGAGGTGCCGATGCTCATCAGGACGGGGCGGTTGGTCGACGCCAAGTCGATCATCGGGCTGTGCCTGGCGAGGGAGGCTCTGGCCCGTTGAAGGTCGGCGTTCCCGCCGAGGTCAAAGAAGGGGAGCACCGGGTCGCCATCACGCCCGACGGTGTGCGGGAGCTGACGACGTCGAGGCATCGCGTGTTGGTCGAGGCGGGCGCGGGCGAGGACTCCGCCATCTCCGACGACGAATTCGCCGCCGCGGGTGCGTCGATCGTCTCTGTCGATGAGGCCTGGGGCGCCGACATGGTCGTCAAGGTCAAAGAGCCGCAGCCGTCGGAATACGGCCGCCTGCGCCCGGGTCTCGTGCTGTTCACCTATCTGCATCTGGCCGCCTATCCGGACGTGGCGCGCCAGCTGTTGGACAGCGGCGTGATGGCGCTCGGCTACGAGACCGTGCAGCTGGCGAACGGCGCCCTGCCGCTGCTGGCGCCGATGAGCGAGGTCGCCGGCCGCATGGCCACCCAGATCGGTGCCCACTACCTCGAGCGCGACTGGGGCGGGCGGGGTGTGCTCCTCGGCGGCGCGCCCGGCGTCCAGCCCGCCCGCGTCGTCGTCCTCGGCGCTGGGAACGCAGGGTGGAACGCGGCGTGGATCGCCCAGGGCATGCAGGCCGAGGTCGTCCTGCTCGACAAGAACCTCGATCGTCTGCGCTTCGCCGACGAGATCCACCAGGGCCGGGTGCTCACCCAGGCATCCAACCGGGGTGCGATCGAGCGGGCGGTGGCCGACGCCGATCTGGTTATCGGCGCCGTCCTGGTCCCGGGCGGACGGGCACCGGTGCTCGTGACCGACGAGATGGTCCACGGCATGAAGCGGGGAGCGGTGATCGTCGACATCGCCGTCGACCAGGGCGGGTGCGTCGAGACGACCCATGAGACGACGCACGCCGATCCCACCTACGTCGTGCACGATGTCATCCACTACGCCGTGGGCAACATCCCGGCATCGGTGCCGAGGACGTCGACCTACGCGCTGACCAATGCCACCCTCGCCTACGTCGCCGAGGTCGCCTCCCTTGGCGTCAGCGAGGCCGTGGGGCGCGACGCGGCGCTGGCCCAGGGCCTCAACACCTGCGGAGGGCAGGTGACCAACCCGGCGGTGGCCGAGGCGTTGGGCGTCGACTACGTCGAGCCGGTCGCCGCCGTCGAGCACTGACGCAACCCGAGCAACAGGACGTCACCTAACGGGCGAGGACGCGGGCGCGGACCGGCAGGTGGTCCGAGCGGCCGGCTCGAACCACTTCGGCGTCTGTAGCGTCGACGGAAGGCGTGGCCAGGACGTGGTCGATCTGAAACGTCGGTCGTCTCGACGGCCATGTCGCTCGTCGCACCGTGTCCCGCCAGCCCGGGACGACGAGACGGGCCGTCCACCGCCACATGTTCAGATCGCCCATCAGCACAGCGGGCCGTTCCTTCGGTGGCAGTACGCCCCGCAGCCGCCAGCGCAGCAGGGGAGACAGGTGCTCGAGATGGGGGAAGTGCGAGGCGCAGACCACGAGCGGTTCGCCGTTGACGATCTCGGTCGTCATGACGACCCGGTCGGTGGCGTCGAAGACGAACCCCTCGAGGCGGTGGTCGGTGACCGGTCCGTGGGGAACGCGAGTCAGCAGCGCCTGGCCCCAGTCGCCGTCGCCGACGGCCTCGCCGGCGCGGCCCACGAGATGCGGCCTCGGCTTGACGACCGCCCGCGCCGTCCACACCTGGTGGCATTCATATCCCAGCTCGCCCGCCACCTGCTCGGCCACGCTCGGCTCACCGTCGGGCCGCCACACCTCCTGCAGCGCGAGCACGTCGACGTCGAGCTGGCGGCACGCATCGACCACGTCGAACGGCTCGAACGACTCCGACGCCGGTTGCCGACCCCACTGGATGTTGAACGACCCGACGGTGATGCTGCTCATCGGCGTCGAGGCTACGGGCGCCTCTCCGTTACGAGAGAAGCTGGTCGGTGAGGATGGCCGTCAACCAGCGTTCGCACCGGTCGCCGCTCCATCCCCTGTCGAGAACGAGCAGGCCGTAGACCTCTGGGGATGCCAGGGCGTGGATGCGCTCGCGAGCGGACTACCGCCCGGTGGTCGGCACGCCGGGCTCGGTCGGGTTGCGACGCAGGCGCGTGCGGATTCGCTTGATGGCGTGCCGGGCGGCTGGTCCAGCCGGGCCGAGCGCCGCGGCTGCCGCCGCCTTGGCTGTGCTGAGCGCCAGTTGCGGGCCCCAGACCGGCGAGGTGAGCAGTGGCGGTGCCCTGCGGGCGGCGGTGACCAGTTCCTTGGTCGCGTCGGCGAAGCGTTCGTCGTCGAAGGCTCGACCCGCCCTCTTGAGGTGACGGCGAGCGTCGATCAGCGGACCATCGGTAGCTGCGAACGGCCGCCGGATCTCCTCTTCCTCGAACGAAGCGTCGACCCCGCCTGCACGCGTCCGTTGTTCCAGCACGACCGATGGGACGAGGACAACGGGGTCTCGGCCGATCGCCCGCAACCAGAGGTCCTGGTCCTCGGCGACGGCGAGCTTCTCGTCCCAACCGCCCGCCGCCAGCACTGCCTCGGCCCGCAGGAGCACCTGGCCGCTCACGAACATCCAGCCTGCCAGCACATCCCCCCAGACGGGCCTGACGAGGCGCACACGCGGGTGGGGGATGCGCTTGCGGTGCCCGGTGCCGTCGAAGGCCCTCTTGGCCCCGATGGCCGCCACTGCCGACGGTGTCTCGCCGAGCGCCCGCCAGAGGCGATCCAGCGCGCCGCCGGCCAGCCGGTCGTCGTCGTCGAGGAAGAGGACGGCAGGAGCCGCCGCTTCGGCCAGCCCCCGGTTGCGGGCGGCCGAGCGATCGACGTGCACGTCGAGGCGCACGTTGCGGATACGGCCGTCATCGAGCGACGAGAGCCACGCCGCTGTCCCATCTGAGGAGGCGTCGTCGACCACGACGAGCTCCCACGACGGCGACGGCTGGGAGAGCACGCTCGCCACCGCCTCGCGCAACAGGTCGGCGCGGTCGCGCGTCGGGAGGACGACGGTCACCTCTGGGGTCATCAGCGCGCCATGATGCACCGGTGGGACGTCAGGCGGTGCAATTGCCCGCTCCGGTGGAGGAGTACCTCTCGTGGTTGGGCGTCGAACGCGGGCGTTCGGCGAACACGCTGGCGGCCTACCGGCGGGACCTGGCGGCATACGTCGACTTCGTGCACGGGCGCGGCGCGGCCCTGGGCGACGTCGACGAGTCCCTTGTCCAGGACTATCTCGCGTTCGTGCGGGCTGCGGGCCGGGCGCCGGCCTCGGTCGCCCGTGGCCTGGTCGCCGTCCGCTCGCTCCACCGCTTCCTCGTCGACGAGGGGTATTCGGGCAATGACCCGGCCGGCGAGGTCGGCGTGCCCCGGGTCCCACAAGGGCTCCCCAAGGCCCTGAGCGAAGAGGAGGTGAACCGACTCCTCGCCGCTGTGGTCGGTGAGGACACCGTCGCTCGCCGTGACCGCGCCATCCTCGAGGTCCTGTACGGGACCGGGTTGCGCATCTCCGAGCTGGTCGGCCTGTCGCTGACCGACGTGTCCCTCGACGAAGGTTTGTTGCGCGCCTACGGCAAAGGCTCCAAGGAGCGCGTCGTGCCCGTCGGCCGGATGGCGACACAGGCCCTGGCCGCGTGGCTGTCGTCGTCAGGACGCGGCGCCATGACGCCCGAGCGGTGGGCGCGACGGGGTGACGCAGAGGCGGTGTTCTTGAACACACGGGGTGGCCGCCTGTCGCGCCAGGGAGCATGGGGCATCGTCCGGCGATACGGCGAGAAGGTGGGTCTCGGCGGGCGCCTCACGCCCCACGTGCTTCGCCACTCGTGCGCCACCCACATGCTCGACCGGGGCGCTGACATCCGGGCTGTGCAGGAGTTGCTCGGCCACGCGTCGATCTCGACGACCCAGGTCTACACGAAGGTGTCGACCGAACGGCTGCGCCAGGTGTACGACCAAGCGCACCCCAGAGCGAAGATTCACCCGCACGCCGAACTTCGTAAAGGCAGGTAGCCTGGCGTGCATGCCGAGCGACGCAACCAAGGCTGATCTGCGCGCCTCCTTGGAGGAGGAGCGCGCCAGCCTGCGCGCCCAGTTGGCCGAGCTGGGCTTCGGCGAGGACGGCGGACTGGACTACGACCAGAACTTTGCCGACTCCAGCCAGGTCACCGCAGAGCGGGGCGAGGCCGAGGCACTGGCGAAGTCCCTGCAGGAGACGCTGAGCGAGGTCGAGCACGCGTTGGCCAAGTTCGAGGAGAACACATACGGCACGTGTGAGAGCTGCGGCCAGCCGATCGCGCCGGCGCGTCTCGAGGCCAAGCCGGCGGCTCGCTTCTGCATCGACTGCGCGTCCCGGCGCTGAGGCGCGCCACCTAGCCGCGGAGCGGCAGAGCGTTGAGCAAGGCCCACATCATCGCCATCGCCGTGCTGATCCCGTCGGTGATCCTGCACGAGATCTCCCACGGCTTGGTCGCCCTGGTGTTCGGCGACGACACCGCCAAGCGGGCCGGACGTCTGACCCTCAACCCGATCGCCCACGTCGACCCGTTCGGCACGATCATCCTGCCCGCCATCCTCATCCTCACGACGGGGAGCGGGTTCGGGTACGCCAAGCCGGTCCCGGTCAACCCGCGCAACCTGCACAACCCCCGCCAGCAGGCGGTCCTCGTCAGCCTGGCCGGACCCGTGGTGAACATCGTGCTGGCGCTGGCCGCTGCGTTCGCCCTCCGCTCGGCCGGCCTCATCCAGGGAAGCACCTTCCGCGAGGTTGTCTTCTACCTCGGCTACATCAACGTGATCCTGGCTGCGTTCAACCTCATCCCCATCCCGCCCCTCGATGGGTCCGCGGTGATCGAGCGGTTCCTGCCGCGGGCCTGGTGGCCCCGGTACCTGCAGGTCCGGCAGTACTCGATGGGGCTGCTGCTTCTCCTCGTGCTCGTACTCCCGCGCGTGATCCTGTTACCGGTGTTCAACTGGGCGCTCAACCAGTGGGCGCGCCTGCTCTGACATGCGGGCCGGACACCTGACCAAGCGGTTCTTCGCGTCGCTGTGGCCTTCGGGGCCCTCGTCCACGTCGGAGGAGTGGGTTCGCTCGGTGCTCTCCGACGACGAGCACGAGCTGTGGCGGCGCATGAGCCGAGCCGACCGGCGCCACGCCGTCGGCGTGGCCCGCCGGGTGGAGCGGTCACTCGGGGACGAAGCAACCAAGCCCGTGTTGGCGGCGGCCCTCCTGCACGACGTCGGCAAGGTGAGCGCCGGACTGGGTACCTACGGCCGCGTCGTGGCCACGCTCGCCGGCGCCGCCGCCGGGCGCTCGATGGCCGACGCCTGGACCGAGGGCAAAGGCTTCACTCGAAAGGTCGGGCTCTACCTCCGTCATCCCGACCTCGGCGGCGACATGCTCGCCATGGCGGGGAGCGACGCCTTGACGGTGAGCTGGGCCCGTGAACATCACCTCCCCGAAGACGACTGGACCGTGCCTCCGAACGTCGCGCGTGCCTTGAAGGCCGCGGACCACGACTGAATTTTCGTAGCCTCTGTCGAGATGGACCGGCGCGACCCCTTCCCCCGGCGCACGGCGACGCCGGGGCGGTTGCTGCCGTGGGTCGCCGAGCTTGGGCGGACGCTGCCCGGGCTCGTGCGGTCGTATCTGCCGGGACAACCCCTCGACCCTCGCA